>JADYUE010000048.1 GCA_021531615.1 Fusobacterium varium
ATCTTAAAATAAGTGAAGGAACAATATACAATACCCTAAAAACTGCTCATACTAAACTTGAAAAAGTTGGAAATGGTATAATAAAGTAGACACTAAGTTAAGAGAATTTAATGAAAGGTGGTGCTTTATGAAAAGAAAGTCCTATGATAAACAGTTTAAGATAGCAGCAGTTAAGTTAATATTGGAAGAAGAGGTTCCTGTTTCTGTTGTAGCAAAAGAATTAGAAATACATTAAAATACTTTGTATCGTTGGGTTAATGAATATGAAGAACATGGAGAAAGTGCATTTCCTGGACGAGGAACTGCACTTTATTCATATCAATTTGAAATTAAAAAACTAAAAAAAGAAAACTTAGAGTTGAAAAAGGAATTGGAATTATTAAAAAAATTCCGTGCCTTCTTGAAGAAAAAGAATATATAAGATTCAAATACATAAAAGAAAATGCTCGTTCTTTAAATATCAAGAAGGCTTGTAAAACTTTAAATGTATCTCGTTCAGGATACTATAAATATCTAAAAAGAAAACCTTCTGCAAGAGAAATAGAAAATAAAATATTAAGCGAAGAAATTAAAAAAATATTTTTGGAACATAAAGGAAGATATGGTTCTTTAAGAATAGTTAAAACTTTAGAATTAAAAGGAATTAAAGTAAATAGAAAAAGAGTAACTCGCTTGATGCGTTTGATGGCTTTAATTCCTTATGGAACTCGTTACAGATACAAAAATTATTCTAAAAAATATTCGAAAGAAGAATGTCCAAATTTATTAAATCAGATATTTAAAGCTGATGCCAAAAATAAAATTTGGGTAGCAGATATAACATATATTCCAACTAAGAAGAAAACACTATATTTAGCAGTTTTTATTGATATTTTTTCTAGAAAAGTAGTAGGTTGGGCAATGGATACTAAAATGAAAGAACATTTAGTTATTTCTGCATTTAATCAAGCTTATGGTAAGGAACATCCTAATTCTGGTTTAGTTGTTCATACAGATCAAGGAAGTCAATTTACTAGTAAAAATTTTAGAATGCTTTTAAAGTCTAAAAAAGCTATTCACAGCCAAAGTAGAAAAGGTAATCCTTATGATAATGCTTTGATGGAATCTTTCTATAGGACATTAAAAAGAGAGCTTATTCAAGGTTCAAAATTTGAAACTCCTGAACAAGCTCAAAAAGAACTCTTTAAATATATTGAACTTTATTATAATGTCAAAAGAATGCATTCTTCTTTAAATTTTTTATCTCCAATTCAATATGAAAAACAAAATTCATAATTTTCACTTAACTTAGTGTCTAAAAAATATCGACAAATCCAATCAACAATTAAAATATGTGTCTAAGAAAATGGGTTCACTACACTTAAGAGAGTGTTCTTTTCATATGAATTCAAATTTTAAGATAAACGCTCTTCAAACATTATTTGAAGCTCTCCATAAATTTTTCCCCAATTTCTTAATGCTGATGTCCATTTTTTAGTCGCTTCAAAAGTTGCTAAATACAAAGCCTTTAATAGTGCTGTATCACTTGGAAAAACACTTCTTTGGCTATTTAAACGACGATATACACTATTTAAACTTTCTATAGCATTAGTTGTATAAATTACTTTTCTTACCTCCATTGAAAATTTGAAAATTGGACTTATTGCATCCCAGTTTTTACTCCAACTTTTCATTGAATTTGGATATACTTTTTCCCATTTTTCCGTAACTTCTTCTAAGTTTTTAAGTGCTATTTGTTCTGATGGAGCTTGATAAATACTCTTCAAATCTTCTGCAAATTTCTTTTTATCTTTGTAATTAACATATTTTAAAGTATTACGTACTTGATGTACTATACAACGTTGGTATTCAGTCTTTGGAAAAGCTACAGAGATAGCTTCTTTCATTCCAGATAATCCATCTGCACAAAGAATTAAAATGTCTTTAACTCCTCTATTTTTTAAGTTATTAAATACTCCTAGCCAATATTTACTACTTTCATTTTCTCCTATTTCAATAGTTAAAACATCTTTTTTTCCTTCTTCATTAATGCCAAGAATTATATATGCAGCTTTTTTCTTAATTATTCCATTATCTCTCACTGAAAAATGAATCGCATCAACAAATACAATTGGATAAATGCTAGAAAGTGGTCTTTGTTGCCATTCTTTAATTTTAGGAAGTAATTTATCAGTAATATTAGAAACTAGCCCTTCACTTGCTTCAAAGCCGTAAATATCTTCAACTTGCTCAGAAATTTGGCGCGTAGTCATTCCTTTAGCATACATAGAAATTATCTTATCTTCTATGTCAGAAATATCTTTTTGACGTTTTTTTACAATTTGTGGTTCAAAAGTTCCTTCTCTATCTTGAGGAACTTCAATTTCAGTATCACCATATTTACTAAGAATGATTTTTTTTCTCCCATTACGAGCATTAGTAGACTCAGAACGTTCATAAAGATCATACCCAAGATGTTGAGTCATTTCAGCTTCAAGCATTTCTTGAATAGTTACACCAAGCAAATCTTTTAAAGCATCTTGTATATCTTCAGCAGTTTTAATATCATATTCGTTAATTAAAGCATTGATGATATTTCTTTTTCCTTCAATAAGATTAATTCCATTTTTTCTTTTTCTTTCCATAAAAATAGCCTCCTATGAATTTAATTTTATCATAGAAAGCTATTTAAAGCATTTATTATTTTAATTTACAGATTTTTCTTCATACCCTCGAAGTTTTAAAACAACTCCTCTTTTTTATATATATTATATTTGTGAGTTATTTTTGTTCTCTTTACTTTTAGTTAAAAAGTCTGATTTTATCTAAAGAACTACTAAGTTATAATAACTATTTGTTTATAATTTCAATCAACTTTGGAAAGAACCAATTTATTGTATACTAGATATTTAAATACTATATTAATAATGAGGTTTATAAAATATAAAGTAAATCAATAATCTTTCTAAATTTCCTTACTATATCCATATTTTAGAATCCAACTAGCAAAATCACTTCCATGGATAATGGAAACATTTTTTCCAGGAAATTCTCTTTCTAAATCTGTTAATTTTTTATCAAAATTATCATCTACTACTGTTGCTGTAGTCATAATAATACCAGTAGTAATCTCATTATCATGATTAAATACATTTCTTAAATCTTCTATAGCTCTAGAATTAGATATAGTACCTTCATATGATTTTACTTGAATAGCTACTTTTTCAACTTTTTGAAATCCTAAAATATTTCCTAATTCATTTTCATACTCAAATATGATATCTCCACCTTTATCTGAAGCACCTGATTTGATTTGTACATTTTTAACGTTAGGAATAGTTTTTAGAATACTTGCAATTAACTCTTCTAAGTGTTTTCCAGTATGGAATTTTTGTAGTTCTTCACAAATTTTAGCTAAATAAGGCTTAACATTAGAATTAATACAATTGGTTAATCTACTTTCAGGAGTAGCATTTTTTCCACTTAAACGCCCTTCTTTTAAGTCCTCAACCAGTTTGGTAAATTCAGTTTCTAAATAAATTTTCCAATATTTTCCTTGAAGTTTGAATCTTCTAGATAAATTAGAAGGTATTCCTTCATCATTTCTGTTGAATACTTGGATAGAATCTTTATCAATATGTAAACAGTGGCTTCCGTCCATCTTATAGCTATCCCAACCCCAGAAATACTCACTAGTAACTTGAGCAATAGTACACTCTCCATAGCTAGGAACATTGATATATACAATATAGTCATTAGGTTGAATATTTAGCATAAAATTAGCTTTCCAACACTCTTTTTGATCATCACTTAAGCTATTCCAACCTTGATTTTCGATTTGTTCCTTGATAGTTAAAAGATTACCTTCCTCTACATAAGACCAAGTAAAACGTGCTATTCCCTCTCCTTTTAGTGATGTGAAGATAGGAACTCTCATATCCTCTGAAACTTTTAAAGCAAATATACTCATAATAAAATCCTCCTGTTATTTTTAAATTATATTGGCTATGTTTCCTTAAACGTTTGAGAAATGATTTTTCAGTTAAATTTTTTAAAAACTTTCAGGTACTAAAGATAGTTTATTAATAGACTCATGAGCACGAACAAGAGAATCATATACTTTTATGACATCTTCTATATCCCAAGTACGAAGTGATTTTTCCTCAATTACTCCAGTACTTTCTTTAATTATTTTAGATAGTTGACTTTCATCAGAAACAGCTACAACAGCTTGAACAGCTGGATTACTTTGGGCTTTTCTAAGATTAAGTATAAGGCTATCTATTGAGCCTTTAGATTGAACTTCAAAAACATAGATAGCTTTTCCCATATTTCCTATTCTAGCTTCCCATACAACATCTACTATTGCTCCAGTAGTTATTTTAACTTCTGAACGACTTTCAAACCCTAGTAATTTTCCTATTGTTTCAAGTTTTTCTTTTATTTCATCATGCAATGATTTTGATTCAGTATTAGAGATATTTTTTAATTCTATTTCTTTTTTAGTAGTTGGTATATCCTCTTTAGATTCAGCATAAGGTAAAACTTCATCCCATAAGAAGTAATCAACTGCTAATAAATCATAGTCTTCTTCTCCTATTTTCTTTAATTCTTCAGATATTTTTTTAGATATCTTACAAACCTCTACATATTTTTTCCCTGTATATTGATAATTATATTTAGGCATATTAGGAATATCTAAATATGTAAAGCAAAGAATAGTAGTTTTATTGAAGATAACATACTCTTGAGGATTTATATAAGTAAGTAATTCACTCATAGTAGCTGGACCTAATCCTTTTACAGATTTTAGGAAGGTATCCCAACGTTTTTCTAAAGACTCTTTTCCATATAGAAATTCTACAAGTTCTCTCTTTAATTTATCAAATCCATTATCCTCTATTAATTTATTGATTACATACTGCTTATTTCCCCATATTAGCATAGACCATAGCTTACCTATATATTCAAAGAAAGTTTCCTCTGACATAGATAATATTTTTTCTTTTGTAAAAGTTTGGTAGAACTCTTTACGCTCCTTACGTTCATTCCAGTTTTCTTCATAATAAGTTTTGTTAGTTTTCCTTTTCTCTAAGAAATTTTTAATTGCTCTATCTAGTTTTGAAATATTCATTACTTCTTTCTCCTTTACTTTTTCTAATATTAAATATTTTCCAAATATAACCTAATTCAAGCCAAATTTTAGAAATAGGATGACTAAGACTATTTGAAAAATAAGCTTGATGTTCATATGCTGAAGGATGTAGTTTTTTACCTATAATTTTTTCAATATCTTCATAGGTCAATTCTAATTTTTCTTTTGTGTTATTTTCTAAAAATCTATAAAACTCGATATATTTCATTTAATCACTTTCCTTATCTATATTTTATATATTTTGATTATAACATAAAAAAAGAAAGTACCTCAATAAATATTAAAACTATCTTCTTTAAATATTACAGTAAATAAAAAACTGTATTTTTTTTATAAAAAACCATTGACTTTTTTTAAAAATTGTTGTATCTTTATATTAAGAGTTAATGATTAACTGTTTTTTATAAAAGAGTAAATTAAAAGTTAGAGGTGATATAGTTATGAAAATAAAATTGGGAGAATATGTAGAGGTGATAAATCCTATTCCTGTAAAAAAGAGTGAGCAAGAAACTGAATATAAGGTAATATTTCCAGCAAATATAGTTGATAGTAAAGTAATAACATTTGAATATGGAGAAATTAACTTAAAAAAACAAGTTGAAGAAAAGTATTTTCTAAAGGAAAATGATATTTTATTCCAAGTTAAAGGAACAAAGTTTGAATCTATTTTGATAACTAAAACTGTGGAAAATTTGTTACCTAGTAACTCATACTTAATTTTAAGAGTTGATACTGATGTAATAAATCCTAAATATCTTCAATGGTTATTAAAAACAAAAACTTTATCTGACTATTTTGAGAAAAATACGTCAGGAGCTATCATTAAATTAGTTAGAAAGAATACTATTACTGATTTAGAAATAAATCTACCATCATTAGAAGAACAAAAAGAAATAGTAAAAATGATATTAGCTTTTGAGAAGGAAAAAGAAAATACTCTAAAATATTTGGAGATGAAAGAAGAATTAATAGAAGCTGTTGTTACAGAGAAATATAAGGGGGATTGTTAATATGCAAATTTTAAGAAGATATGGTTTTAGTGAAAATGTAGAAAAAGCATTAATCATTATTCAACAGTTAGGAGAATTTTATATTAGTTTAAAAGAAGAGCAAAATTTTTTAAGGGAACCCTATTATCTAGTAAAAAATTTAGAAAAAATTGATTTCTATGAGAAGGAAGATAAAAAGTGTATTGAAAGATATTTAGAAAGTATATGTGAGTCTCATCAATTTTTGAAAGAATATAAATCCTTTATTGAACAATTTTCTAATGAGGATTTTAAAGAATTTTTCACTTTTAAAAAAATATACAGTCAAGATTTAGCTAGAGGGTTGTATAAGGATATTTCTTTAAAAATAATAGATAAAATAGATAGTATTAAATCAATAAATGATACAACTCCTAAAGAAATCAATATTATTATAAGAGATATTTTAAAAGTAAAAAAAGAAGAAAGTTTTCTAGATTTTGCTTTTGGAAAAGGAAGTTTAGCTATTCAAGTTGCTAATAAAAGTGTTTATGGAATGGAGATAGATGCTTTTTGTAGAGAAATAGCTCAATTAATGCTAGAAATAGCTAATAAAGAAGGAGAAATTAAATTAGGAGATGCATTAAAAGATAAAATTGATGAAGCTGATGTGGTGGTTTCTAATCCACCTTTTGTATTGAATATTTCATCAAATGAAGATAAAGAATATTTACAATGGGGAAACCCTCTAAGGGCATCAGATACACACTTTATTTCTTTAGCTCTAAGTAAGATGAAAAGTAGAGGAGCTTTAGTTTTACCACAAGGAGCTTTATTTAGAGGAGGAGCAGAGGGCGAAGTAAGAAAAAAAATAATAGAAGAGGGATACATAGAAGGAATTATATCTTTACCCAATAATATAATGAACTTTACAGGAATACCTATAAGTATAGTATTTCTAAGAAAAGATAAAGTTGTAGATAAGGTTTTTATGCTTGATGCTACTAAAGACTTTTTTAAGAAAGTAAGAGGTGGTGTAGTTATAGAAGATAAAACTTTAGAAAGAATAATTGATATATATAATAACTTTGAGGAAATAGAAGGGATATCTAAAATAGTATCTGTAAAGGAAATACTTGAAAATGATGGAGTATTAAATGTAGGAAGATATATAGAAGTAAAAGTTGAGCAAATTAATTCTACAAATTTATTAAAAGAAATAAAAGAAACTTGGAATAGGGTAGAAGAGTTTAAAAAAGAAAGCGACTTAATATTAGAAAAATTAATGCAAAACTAGAAAAGGGGTAAAAATGGGGAAAAATTATTATTTAGGTGGAAGCACTAAAATTGGAATATACAATAAAAAAGAAAATATTATTTGGAGGATATACAAGGTTTTACATGATGATTTTGTAGCTAGTCATATATCCTTCCAAACACTGAAAGATTATTTCGAAGATTATGACTATGATGATATTGTTGAAATCTATGAGGATGTATCTATAAATTATCAAGGAAGGAAAGTAGAGCTTTTTAAGAAATTAAGAAGATTTATAAATAGTACCTTGATTAAAACTGATATAGAGCAACCTATAAATAATAAAGTAAAAGTAACAGCTAGAATATCAGCAGAAGAAAGTATTAGAAGAGAGTTAGAGGAACTTGAAAATAAAAGAAAAGTTAAAAAAGAGGTAACAGAAATAGCTAAAAAAGAGAAAAAAATTAAGCCAAAAGAGGATGAGTTAAAAACTTTTGAAATGAAAAGGGATTTAAGACGGAGAATTAATGACTTAGAAAACAGATTAGTTAATGGGAAGAAAGATGAAAGTATAGAGAATGAAATTAAAGTATAAAAGAGTTATTTAGAAAGTTTTAATAAAAATTATTAGAAAAATATGGGAGAGTGAATAAATTGTGGAAAATAAAATGTTTTCTTTTTATGATTTTTTAGGCTACCTTATTCCAGGTTCTTTTTTAATGTTAATGATAGGAATAATATTTAATATAGAAGTATCAAAAAAATTAGAATTAAATATAAAAAAAATATTAGAATTAGTAAAAAATCTAGATGTAGATAAAATATTTATACTGATAATTTTAATGTATATTTTAGGACACATTTTAAGTTTTTTATCTGCAATAACAGTAGAAAGATATTCGATTTGGACTCTTGGATATCCAGTAGGTTATTTATTAGGATATAAGAAAAAGGCATATTTTCAAACAGAAAAAAACAGATTGTTTAGAATACCAGCAAGAATTTTAAATTTTATATTTCTTTTACCTATAGCTTTATTAGATTTAATTTTCTCACATAGTCCCCTAAAAATGAGTAAAATAGTTAGTAATTCTTTAGATGGAGAATTACAATGTACAATTAGAAAATGTATTTGTAAAAATCTACAAGAAAAATATGGAATATATAGTTTTTGTCATAATAAAAAACTTGATTTTTTAAGAATTTTATATCATGAAGTTGTTGAAAATAGTAAAACTCATTTACCTAAAATTCAAAATTATGTAGCACTTTATGGATTTTCTAGAACAATAGCTTTAATATTAAATATTTCAACATATTTATTTCTTTACCAAGCAATTAATAATAATTTTAATAAGTTATTAGGATTAAAAATAGTTATATTTATAACCATTTTTATGTCATTATTATCTTTTCTAATGTATTGTTCTTATAATAAATTTTCTAAAAAATATACCCTAGAAGTTTTGATGGCTTATTTAGTAATAAATAAAACTACTGATTTTAATAGAATGTGTATAAAAAAGTGCAAATAGAGTTTTAATATTAAGTAAGTATTTTCTTTAAGAATTTTATATGTTAAAATAATGTTAAATAGAATTATACAAGGGTGGGTTATCACAAAAAAGAGTGAATTTAATGAAGCAACATGAGTCCAAATGCCTGCCTTAGTTTATTTAATTAGAATAGGTTATGAATAGAATATATATGAAAGATTTCAGAAGTTAAGGCTGATATAGATTATCAGCCACTAATATATTAATAGATGAATTTAAAAAGCAATTTGAAAAATTAAATCCTGAACATAAAGATAAATTTTATAATACTTTAAAAACTATAGTTCAATAATTAAATAATGATGACATAGAGAAGAGTTTTTATGAAAGATTAGTTTCAGTTTCTCCTATTAAATTAATAGACTTTGAGAACATCCAAGGTAATAGTTTTTGTTATACAACAGAATTTACTTGTAAGAATGAAGAAGAGGAGTTTAGACTAGATATAGCTCTGTTTGTAAATGGACTTCCTTTGGTATTTGTAGAGGTAAAAGAATCAAATAATGATGGTGGGATTATTGCTGAAAGTAATAGAATGAATGAGAAAAGGTTTCCTAATAAAAAATTTAGAAGATTCATAAATATAACTCAACTTATGATTTTTTCTAATAACATGGAATATGATGCTATGGGAGAGAATAGTTCCAATACAAGGGGCTTTTTATTGTATAGTTTCAAAGAAAAAAGCTTTCTTTAACTATTTTAGAGAAGATATAAAGGGAAATGAAGAAATACCAGAGTTTTTACAAAGCTTTCCATATAAAGAGATAGATAGAGATCTTGAGAGAAAAATCTTAACAGATTTTAATAATCAAGTATCACGCTTAGCTCCTGAATATCTAACTAATCTTGATGTAAATACACCTACTAATAGAATATTAACTTCTATGTGTAGTCCTGAAAGATTACTATACTTATTAAAATATGATATAGCTTATGTAAATTTTGAAAAAAGGTTGATGGTAAGATAGAATCTATTGAAAAAAAGCATATAATGAGATATCAACAACTATTTACTTCTCTGGCACTAAGAAAAAAATTGGATATTAAGGTTAAGTCAAGAGTTTGAAGCTAGGGGATTGAGTGAAAAAACAGCAAATACAAGAGATGAACTTATGCAACAGTTTAGAGAAAATAAATCTTTAGAGGAGTCATCTAAGTAAAATGAGATAACAGTAGTTAATATCCAAAAATTTGAAGAGGATAAAGAGAAGATAGAGTTACCACCATATGCTACAAATTTATAAAGAGTTTTTATCATAAATGAAGCACATAGAAGATAAATCCAAAAGGTTCATTCTTAGTTAACCTATTAGAAACAGATAAAAATGCAATAAAAATAGCTCTTACAGGAACACTACTTTTAAAAGAGGTAAGAGTTTCTTGGAAAGTATTTGGAGATTATATCCATACTTATTATTATGACAAATCAATTCAAGATGGATATACTTTAAAGACAATAAGAGAAGATATAGAAATTTCATATAGAGAGATTAGCTGAGATTTATGATAAATTGGATATCTTAGTTCAAAAGAAGTATATTAAGAAGAGCCAAATTATAGAGCATGATAAATATGTAAAAGAGTTACTTATTAATATAAAGTAAATTTTGGAGGAAAAATTATGAAAAATATAAAATATTTAGCTTCTGTAACAAAGGTTACTACATTTTATTTTTTAAAGGTATTATATGAAATAAAAGATAATAAAATAAGGAAAATAGAAGATAAAGAAATTATTTTACAAAATAATAATACTTTAAAACTTATTAGTAGCTTAGATTATGAAGAAGAGAATAAAAAAATGAAGAAATTTTAAAAGATAAATTTGTCATTTTAGATTTAAGTAATAAATATGAATTTAAAGAAGAAAATACAAGAGCAGTAGACGAGAATACAGCAAAATATATATGTTTTTTAAATCAAGCACTATTAGAACCTATTTCAATCTATTTTTATCAAATAACAGATTTAAGTAGTAATTATGCTAGTGAAGGAGAATTACGTCACTCAAAAATAAAAGTTCCAATGTTTAAAAAGCCAATGTTAACAGATAACTATATCAAACATGGAAATTATATTTTAGGACCATTGAAAACAAAAGAAGAAAATGGAGAATGTTGTTTTATTTCTGAAGCATCAAATAAACAACAACTTCGTAGATATCAGTATAAAAAAATAGCAGGAAATATAGCTAAAGTAACTTATGTAGATAATTTATATGGTGAAACAGATTTTGAGTTTTTATATAATAATGAAGAGCTACTTAATTATGAATTAGTTGATTATATTACACCAGAACAATTGCTAGAAATATATTTTAAAGGAATTAAAGAAAATGAATATTTAACTCAAAAAGAAATTGATAATGTTTATAAAAAATTAAAATCTAAAACTTTATTTAGTGTGAATAAAGCAGAGAGAGAAAAGATTATAAAAGAAATTTTTACAGCAAATTCTGCTTACAATAGTCTAAAAAAAGAATTAATAGATATTATTTTAAAATCAGAAAAAGATAGGGAAGAGTTATTTGAAGAGCTACAAAAAAAATATCCAGCAAAATTTAATACGAATCAAGTAGAAGAAATAACTACTTCTAAAAAGAAAATAATTAAATCTAAAGTAGTAAGTGAAGAGAAATTATTAGAAGATAAGGAAAATCTAACAAAAGAGATTAAAAAACTTACTAAAGATAAAGAAGTATTAGTAAAAGAAGTTAATGAATATAATAAAGATAAAGAAAATTTAGAAAAGGAAATAAAAAATTCAAATAAAACTTTAAAAGAAATAACTCAAGAATATCGAGATTTAGAAGATAACATAGAAAAATTAGTAACTACTAAACAAGAAAAAGAATCAGAAATAGAGAAACTGAATGAAGAAGTTCAAAAATTAAAAAATAGTAATAAGAATAAAATACTTGAGTTACATGAGTTAGAAACTGAAAAGAAAGATTTAGAAAAACAATTGTCAAAATATGAAGATAAAAATAAAGCTGAATATAAAGAACTTTTAAATAATAGTATAGAAAAATTAAAAGAAGCATATTCTAGGAAAAAATTTGATGATTTTACTTTAAAAGCTATAGATGAAATAATGGGTACAAATGAAAAAGAAAAAAATAAAATAAATGAGAAGGAAACAACAAATTATCCTATTATAGAAAAAGAAATAAATGAAAAAGATTTTATAGAGTTTTTATATGAATTTATCAATTCTACAGCTAAAAGAAAAATATCTAGAAATGAAGTTATTAATATAATTTTATGTTTATCACAAGGATTTCTAACTATATTTGCAGGAGAACCTGGAACTGGAAAGACTTCTTTATGTAATATTTTAGGAAAAGCTCTAGGTCTTTTCAAACAAGAGAATAGTAGATATTTGGAAGTTTCAATTGAAAAAGGATGGACTTCAAAAAGAGATTTTATTGGTTATTATAATCCACTCTCTCAAAAATTTGATAGTATGAATAAAATAGTTTTTGATGGATTTGAGTTACTAGATAAAGAGAAAAAAAATAAAAATGAAATATATCCGTTTATAATAACTTTAGATGAAGCTAACTTAAGCCCAATGGAATATTATTGGGCAGATTTTATGAATAATTGTGATTTAGAAAATGAATATAGAAATATAAATATGGGAGAAAATTATATCTATAATTTACCTAAAAATCTTAGATTCTTAGCTACTATAAATTATGACCATACAACTGAGGTTTTATCTCCTAGATTAATAGATAGAGCATGGATAATTTTATTAGAAATAAGTTCAATAGATATC
The DNA here is from genome assembly GCA_021531615.1 of Fusobacterium varium. NCBI lineage: Bacteria > Fusobacteriati > Fusobacteriota > Fusobacteriia > Fusobacteriales > Fusobacteriaceae > Fusobacterium > Fusobacterium varium. The sequence goes on from JADYUE010000048.1 coordinate 12,703, forward strand.
AATAACTTAATAAATATTAATATCCCAGCTGAAGAAACAATGATAAAATATGAGATTTTAGAAAAATTTATAAATATAGATAATTTAGAATTAGATAAAACAAGTATTGGAATTTTAAACAAAGTTATAAGTTGTATGAGAGAAGCAGGAATAAGTATTAGTCCAAGAGTTTTAAAAATGATAAAGAACTATTGTGTAATAGGTAATAAATATTTTGATATATCAGAAAATAAATATATTGCACTAGATTATGCAATTAGTCAAAAGTTATTACCACTTTTAGAAGGGTATGGAAGTGAATATGAAAAATTCTTAAATAAATTAAAAAATACTATTGGAGAAGAATTACCTAAAGCAAAATATTTATTAGAGAATATAATAATAAAAGGAAATAATAATATGAAACATTTTAATTTTTTCTGCAAGTAAGGGAGTAATAAATGAGTTATTTTGCTAAAATTAATAATTTTACCATTCCATTAAAGGAAAAATTTGAAAATAATGTTATTGAAGATATTTTTATTAATTCTTTTAAGAGTTATAAAATAGAGTTACATTTGGAACTTGAAGAAGTAGAAATGGTAGAAAAATGTGATATTATAATATCAGGAGAAACATCTATATTAGATAATGATGATGAAATTAATATTTTTAAAACTGAAAGAGAAAATTATTTTAATTGTATTTATGGATATTCTTATTTAATTTTTAAAATTTATTATAAAAATGGAGAAGAAAGGTTTGTTTTTTCAGATTTAATAGAGGTTTTATTTGAAGAAAAATTGGAAAATTATTCTAATAAACTTGTTACAAAAATGATTGAGTTTATAGAAAACTACGATACTTTTGAAAAATTTTCTTTAGATGAAGTAAAACATTCGATAATAAATGCCAATAAAAGTCCAAAAAGAAATCTAAACTTACAAGTTATAATAGCTAAAATTGAACAAATAATAAAGGTATATAAAGAGTGTAAACCATATTTTTTAAATAATTTGAGATTTAAAATTATAGAAAAAGAAAAAAAGGTTGATTTAGAAAAAGCAAATTATATTTCTATTAAAACTTTAAATGGAATAATCCGTAATGTTGATGAGTTAATACCTCATAATAAGGAAACATTTATTAAAGATATTAATAAAAAATCATATTTACCTAAAAAAGTTGTAGTTAATAATAATTTTATAGAATATAATATATTAGAGAATAAAATGGTTTTAAGTTTTTTAGTAAATATATTAAATTTTATTAATGATAATATTTCAAAAATAAAAGAAGATCCAAAATTTAAAACAAATGCAAAAGTAAAGAAAGAAGAAGAATTCTATTGTTATAGGGACAATATAGTAGGAACCGTTCAATTATATTATAATCAACTTATAAATCTTCAAAAGGAAGTAGAATATCTTTATTTTGAATATAGTAAATTAATGAAATGTGATATAATAAATTTTTATTCTTTACTACCTATGACTCAAATTTTTAAAACATATCATCATTACAGACGAATTTATGAATTATTTATAGATTGGTTTGAAATATGTGGTCAAGTTTATTTGAAGTATAATATTTTTACAACTTTCTATACTCTTGATGACTTATATGAATATTTTTGTTTGGTTAAATTAAAGAAAATTTTTATAGAATTAGGATTTAAAATAGTTAAGGAAGATGAATATTTGTATAAAGCAAAAACTTTTATTTCACGTGGATTTAATACGTTTATACTTTATGATGAAAAAGGGAATAAAGTAACTTTGTATTATCAACCATTTATTTATAATAATAAAAGTACTAATTCATTGAAATTAATAAGAGTTAAAAATAACAACAATTATTATAATCCAGATTTTATAATTCAAATTAAAAAATATAATGAAGAAAAAGAATATATATATACTTTAGATGCTAAATGGAAAAAAATTATAGATAAAACTACAGAAGAAAGTGTGATTAATAAGTATGCCTATTTTCTAGAAAAAATAAATAGATTAGATGAATATAGAGCTGTTATAATATTAATAGGAAGAAGCAGAAAAGAAATTGTAAAATCATATTTAGAAGAAAATAAAGTTGAGAATAAAGTAAATACTATAGGAATATCTTTTACTGCTGATGCTTCTGCTGAAGAGAAATTAATAGAAGAATTTAAAAGTATCTTAGAAAAAAATTAAAATATTTTTGATAACTCTCTATTTTCCTAGCTTATAAAAAATATAGTTGGCCGCAAATTGACCGCGAAAAATTAAAAACTCTATAAAATATATGAAAAAATGAATTTCTTATAAAATAGAAGTCCCAATTTTAAAGGCTTAGAAAGGTATAAAAACCTATATTTGTAGAGTGGGAATAATTTTAAAAAATATTATCTTTTTATAAAGAGGGAGAATTTTTTCTTATGTGAGGGTATGAAATTATTTCTGTAAAATATATACTTTCTATGATAAAAGTTATTTATTTAAATGTTTATTAATAATCACTAATTAATTTAATATACTAGATATTTTTTTCTATGTCAAGGGCACTTCTCTTGAGGGTGTGAAAAAATTAAAATAATAAATGCTTTAAATAGCTTTCTATGATAAAATTAAAAATCATAGGAGGCTATTTTTTATGGAAAGAAAAAAGAGAAAAGGTGAAGGAAAAAGAAAATATCATCACTGCTTTAATTAATGAATATGACATTAAAAATGCTGAAGATATTCAAGATGCACTAAAAGATTTACTTGGAGGAACTATCCAAGAAATGCTTGAAGCTGAAATGACTCAACATCTAGGATATGAACCATATGAACGTTCTGAAACTACAAATACTCGTAATGGAAGAAAAGTAAAAACTATTCATAGTAAATATGGAGAAGCTGATATTGAAGTTCCACAGGATAGAGAAGGAACTTTTGAACCACAAATTGTAAAAAAACGTCAAAAAGATATTTCTGCAATAGAAGATAAAATCATTTCTATGTATGCTAAAGGAATGACTACACGCCAAATCTCTGAGCAAATTGAAGATATCTACGGGTTTGAAGTAAGTGAAGGACTGGTATCTGATATTACTGATAAATTGCTTCCTAAAATTGAAGAATGGCAGCAAAGACCTCTTTTTAATATTTATCCTGTTATCTTCGTTGATGCTATTCATTTTTCTGTAAGAGATAATGGAATAATTAAGAAAAAAGCTGCCTATATAATTCTTGGTATCAATGAAGAAGGAAAAAAAGATGTTTTATCTATTGAAATTGGAGAGAATGAAAGCAGTAAATATAAATATTGGTTAGGAGTATTTAATAATTTAAAAAACAGAGGAATTAAAGTTATTTTAATTCTTTGCGCTGATGGATTATCTGGAATGAAAGAAGCTATTGCTGCAGCTTTTCCTAAAACAGAATATCAACGTTGTATAGTTCATCAAGTACGTAACACTTTAAAATATGCTTCATACAAAGATAGAAAACATTTTGCAGATGATTTAAAGACAATTTATCAAGCTCCATCAGAGCAAATAGCGCTGAAAAATTTAGAAAAAGTTACAGAGAAATGGGAAAAAATATATCCTAACTCTATGAAAAGTTGGAGCAAAAATTGGGATGCAATAAGTCCGATCTTTAAGTTTTCAATGGAAGTAAGAAAAGTGATTTATACAACTAATGCCATAGAGAGTCTCAATAGTGTATATCGTCGTTTAAATAGCCAAAGAAGTGTTTTTCCAAGCGATATATCTTTATTAAAATCTTTGTATCTAGCTACTTTTGAAGCGACTAAAAAATGGACTTCAACATTAAGAAATTGGGGAAAAATTTATGGAGAACTTCAAATAATGTTTGAAGAACGTTTATCATAATAGTTTAAACTTATATGAAAAATGCACTCTCCTAGGAGAGTGCACTTGACATAGAAAAAAATATTTAGTATATTGTAACTACTCAGCTATAAATTAAAATTTAAGACTCAAGTTCAAAAAAATGGGCAAAATCAATATGAAGCATTAAAAAGTATTTTTGAATTATTTAAATAAAATTTTTTAGATATTGTACTTCTTTTTTAAGTATATTTTTTGCTCTTGAGAGATGCAAGAACATGCTTTTATTTCTTCTTTTAATTCTTCTAAATAGTTATTATAATCTAAATCTTCTTTATTTAAATTTTCGATTATAGTTAAACTTTCTATTAAATATAAAGCTTTTTCTTCTTTATTTTCTCTGAATTTATTTAGCCACTCTTCTTCAAATACAACTTTTTTTAGTAATCTTTTTTCTTTATCATAATGATGTTTAAGAGAAATTAAATTCCCAATAAGTTTAGAATAGCCATAATTTAGAAGATTATGATATCTATTTTTTCTTTTCTTTCTAAAAGTAGTTCTTCTATATTCTTTTGGCATATTAATAGAACTAATAGCCTTTCTTTTTGGATTTTCAAGAGAACCTTTATATTCATAAAACTTAAAATATATATTTCTTTTAATTTTTTTTCCCATAATTTTTCCTTTCTTATTTATTATTAACTTTTTATTTTTTATGCTAAAAAATATCTGTCACTATATTATAT
>JADYUE010000049.1 GCA_021531615.1 Fusobacterium varium
AAAAAGACCCAAGCCCATTTTTTTTGAACTTGAGTCTCAAATTTTAATTTATAGCTGAGTAGTTACAGTAATCTTTAATAAGTAAAAAAATAAACCAGAACTAACTCTCTAGTTAAGAGAATTAGCTCTGGTTTTTAAATTATAAAAACCACTCAGCAATCATACATCTAGCAGATCCACCACCATTTGTTTCTATTGTGTGGATATCTGCATAAAGTATCTCATCATACTTCTCAATAATATTTTTTTGCTCTTCAGTCAAAGCTTCATAAGCAGTTTTAGACATCACTAATATTTTATCTCCATTAACTTTCTTCAATTCAATAGTATTTCCTAAGAAATGTTTAGTTTGTTCTTCAGAGATTTCAATAAGTTCTTTTCCAGAGTTGATAATACTATCTTTTAAAACTGCCCTCTCTTTCTCATCTTCAATAGCCTTTAAGAAAACTATTGCAAAATTTTCAGCTATTGTTAGCATAACATTTGTATGGTAGATAGGAGCTTTTTGCCCATTGATAGTTTGGAATCCACTAAAAGTAACTCCTCTATATCCCATAGTTTCACAAAACTCATTAAATAACTCTTTATTAGTTCTTTTAGAGATATTAGCATAAGCAATTTTATTTTTTCTATCTAAACATATACTTCCTGTTCCCTCTAAAAATCTATCTCTCTTCTCATTTTCAGTAAAATCAACAATTTTTAGATTTTCTCTATTTTTTACAAATTCAAGTATCTTATCTGTTCTCTCAAGTCTTCTATTTTCTGCATACATAGGGTAAAGAACAAGAGTGTTATTGCTATGAGTACTAAACCAGTTATTTGGAAAGATACTATCTGGAGTGTGAGGAGTTAAAGTATCTTGTAATACAATAACATCAATAGTAGCTCCTCTTAATTTTTCTACAAAAGCATCAAACTCCTTTTCAGCACTTTTCTCAATAGCATCAACTGAACTATTCTCTTTAATCTGATATAGATTATCCTTTCCTGTTTCTTCATTATAGCCAAAAGCTATCGGTCTTACCATTAAAATTTTATTCGTGATAAATTCTTTCATAAAAACCTCCTACATAATTCATTATAGTTAATTTTTTCAGAACTAGAGATGTTAATATTATAGTTCTTTTTCTAATAAATTACAAATAAAACCTTACTATAAAATTTCTCTTACAACATTAATCTAAGTCTAATATTAGTTAAAATTAAGAAAAGAGCTACTACAAACTAATAAATTTTATTAATTTGTAGTAGCTCTAAATTTTTAAATCTAAATATTATTTATTTCTATTTCCTATATAATCAGCAAGTTTTAAAAGTATAGCACTTTTTTCTTCTCCAAATCTTTCAACAAGAATAGATTTAGCCTCTTCAATAGTATTTTTTAAAAGTTCCTTACTTTCATTTAATCCAATTAAAGCAGGGTAAGTTGATTTTTCTAATTCTTGATCACTACCAACAGGTTTCCCTAAAGTTAGGAAATCCCCTTCAATATCAAGAATATCATCTTTTATTTGGAAAGCTAATCCAATTAATTCAGAAAATCTTATTAAAGTTTCCTTTTCTTCAGTAGTAGCCTCTCCAATAATACAACCTATTTCAACAGGAAGTTTAATTAGCTTTCCAGTTTTATTTGAATGGATATATTTCAGAGTTTCCATATCAATACGTTTTCCCTCGCTTGCAATATCCATCATTTGCCCACCAATCATTCCATTTATTCCTGCGTAGCTAGAAGTAAGCTTTACAATTTCAACTATTTGCTCAGGAGCTAAATGTGAATTTCTAGCAGTTAAAATATAGAAAGCATGAGTAAGAAGAGCATCTCCTATAAGGATACCTTCAGCTTCTCCAAATTTTTTATGAGTAGTAAGTTTTCCTCTTCTAAAATCATCATTGTCAAGAGCTGGAAGATCATCATGAACAAGTGAGTATGAGTGTATCATCTCAATTCCAACACCAGAGGCGATCCCTTTAGTTTTATCTTTTCCTAATATATCAAGAGTCATAAAAAGAAGAATAGGTCTAAGTCTTTTTCCTCCATTTAGTATTGCATATTTCATACCTTCAGCAATAACTTCTGGATAAGTAAGTTCAGCAAGATAAGAATCAATACTACTTTCTATCAATTTTTTATGCTCATCTAAATAATTTTTAAAAAACATAATTAAACCTCCTCTGTTAAAATTTCCCCATTTTCTTCTTTAACTTTTAAAATTTTTCCCTCTGCCTTATTTAAAAGATCAGAAGATTTTTTTAAAAGTTTCATAGCATTTTCATATTCTTTAATAGAGTCAGTTAAACTAAGCTCTCCACTTTCTAATCTTTCAATTATCTCATCTATCTCTAAAAGATTATCTTCAAAACTTCCAGTTTTTTTACTCAATAGAATCACCTCAAATACTATGTTTTACCTAGTGTAAAATGTTATACACTTTTTACCATATTTTCTTTCATCAGCTTTTTTGAAAGATCCAATCACATCTTCCATCTCTTCAAAAAGATGGTGCTCACTTATAATAAGTCCACCTTCAGCAAGGATACCATTTTTTTCAATAGATCTGATAACTTTAGTACAAACTTCATCTTTGTAAGGGGGATCCATAAATATTATATCAAATTTCTCCCCTTTTCTCCCTAAAATTTCAATAGCTCTAATAACATCATTTTTATATGCTCTACATCTATCTTGAAAACCTAGATTATTAACATTTTCTATAATATATTTTAAAGCCTCACTATCTTTCTCTATCATAACAGCTCTTTTAGCTCCACGGCTTAAAGCTTCTAGTGATATACTACCACTTCCACTAAATAGATCAAGAAAAACAGAATCAGGAACATATGGAGCTATAATTGAGAATAGAGATTCTTTCATGCTCCCTAAAGTTGGTCTTGTATCAGTTCCTTTTCTACTTTTTATTGTTTTATTTTTAGCTTCTCCTGTAATTATTTTCATCTATAATATCAACTCCTAATAGATAAACATAGCATCTCCAAAACTAAAGAAATGATATTTTTCCTCTACAGCTGTCTTATAGACATCTAGCATAAACTCTCTTGAAGAGAATGCAGATACAAGCATAAGTAGAGTAGATTTTGGTAAATGGAAGTTTGTAATAAGAGCATCTATCACTTTAAATTTATACCCTGGGTATATAAATATATCAGTACTTCCTTTTGTAGCTTTAACCAATCCATTTTCATCAACAGCAGATTCTAAAGCTCTAGTACTTGTTGTTCCCACAGATATTATTCTCTTTCCATTTCTCTTTCCCTCATTGATTATATCAGCAGCTTCTTGAGGAATCTCATAAGTTTCTTCATGCATTTTGTGATCTAATACATCTTCAGTTTGTACAGGTCTAAATGTTCCTAACCCTACCTCTAAAAATATATCTACTATCTTTATCCCTTTTTTTTCTATTTTTTCTAATAACTCTTTTGTAAAATGAAGTCCTGCTGTAGGTGCAGCAACAGACTCCCCTTTTATAGCATAGACAGTTTGGTATCTGTCTTTTTCTTTTAAAGCTTCAACTATATATGGTGGAAGAGGCATCTTTCCAAGTTTATCTAAAACCTCTTCAAAAGCACCTTCATACTCAAATTTGATAATTCTATTTCCATCATCTTTGATCTCAATTAGCTCTCCAATAAGTTCGTTTTTTTCTCCAATATAAAGTTTTTGTCCAACTTTAAGTTTTTTAGCTGGCTTTAAAAGACATTCCCAAGTATTTAGATCTATTCTTTTTATTAAAAGAATCTCTAAAACTCCACCTGTTTCTTTATGTCCAAACAATCTAGCTGGAATTACCTTAGTTGAGTTTCTAACTAAAATATCGCCTTCATGTAGATAATCAATTATCTCATAAAAAATTTTATGTTCTACTGTTCTATTTGTTTTATCTACCAACATAAGTCTAGCATGATCTCTAGGTTCTCTAGGTTGCTGACCTATTAACTCTTCTGGTAGATGGTAATCATAATCATGTAATTTTGTAGACACTATTTGTCACCACACTTCTTTCCAATAACTACTCTATCTATTCCACCATAGTCCTTAACTATTGATAGAATATCAAATCCATTTTCTTGCATTAATTCACTAACTGTTTCAGCTTGGTTATATCCTACTTCAAAGGCTAGAATACCATTATCATTTAGATAAGTAGATGCCTCTTTTGAAATTTTTGAATAGAAATAATAACCATCTCCATTATCAGTAAGAGCATTTTCAGGCTCATATTTTAAAACTTCAGGCATTAACTCTTGATACTCATTTAGAGGAATATATGGTGGATTTGAAATAATCATATTGAATTTTTCATCTTTAAAAGCTGAGAAAACATCTGATTTAACAAAAGTTACATTCTCTGCTTGATTTAACTTTCTATTTGTTTCAGCAACTTCCAAAGCTCCATCACTAATATCAGCTCCAATAATTTTAGCATTAGATACCTCTTTTCCTAAAGAGATTGCTATTGCTCCACTTCCAGTTCCAATATCTAAAACCTTTGGCGATCCTACCATCTCTTTTAAAAGAAATTTGCACTGCTCAACTAAAATTTCAGTGTCACTTCTAGGAATTAATACTCTTTCATCTACTTTAAAAGGATAACCAAAGAATTCCCACTCTCCTAAAAGATATTGTAGTGGTTTTCTATGTTTTCCCCTTGCAATTAAAAGCTCTCTTATCTTATCTTTAGCAGAATCTTCAATCTTTTTATTTAAGTTCAGTGTAAGAACTAATCTACTTACATTTAAAACATGGGAAAAGATATATTCAGTATCTAACATTGGGCTAGGTACACCATGTTTTTTAAGATATTCTGCTGATTTATTTAAAAGATCTATATTTTCATTTTTATAATTCACAGTGTTTATATTTACCTCTTTGCTCTTTATAAGCTCATCAAAACCAATTCTCTTTCTAGCCATCTCTCTAAGGCAAGTTTTAATTTTAGATTTTTGTTCATCATTTAACTCCATATCAGAATACATATATAGAGATATTCTATCTAATTGTAAAACATTGGCAATAAGTTTTTCACTTTCAAGTCTTGGTTTTGAAAAAGAGTATTTTTGCAAATACTCTTTAGAAAAGTTTAATATTTCTAGTAAATTCATCTTATAGGTCAGACTCACTTGAAAGCATTTCAGCTTGGTTAAATGTGATTAGAGCATCGATCATTTCATCAATATCTCCATCTAAGAATGCTTCAAGTTGATATACTGTGAATTTAATTCTATGATCTGTAATTCTTCCTTGTGGGAAGTTATATGTTCTTATTTTTTCTGATCTATCTCCTGTACCTACTTGAAGTCTTCTTTCACTTTCAACTTGACTTCTTTGTTTTTCACATTCCATTTCAAATAGTTTTGAAACAAGGTGTTTCATAGCTTTTTCTCTATTTTTTAATTGTGATCTTTCGTCTTGACATTGAACAACAATACCAGTAGGTAAGTGAGTAATTCTAACTGCAGAGTCAGTCATGTTAACGTGTTGCCCTCCAGCTCCTCCTGATCTATATGTATCAATTTTTAGATCTTTTGGATCAATTTTAACTTCTTTTACATCTTCAACTTCTGGAAGAACAGCAACAGTAGCTGTTGAAGTGTGAACTCTTCCAGCAGATTCAGTTTCAGGCACTCTTTGAACTCTGTGAACTCCAGATTCAAATTTTAATCTTGAGTAAGCTCCTAAACCATTGATACTGAATACAGCCTCTTTGATTCCACCGATTCCCATCTCTTGTTTTTCAATAATTTCAACTTTCCATTTTCTTCTTTCTGCATATCTACAATACATTCTAAATAGATCTCCAGCAAATAGAGCAGCCTCATCTCCTCCAGCTCCACCTCTGATCTCTACAATAACGTTTTTGTCATCGTTTTTATCTTTAGGAAGTAAAAGAATTTTTAATTCCTTTTCAAATTCTGGAACAGCTTCCTCAATCTCTTTAAGCTCCTCATGCATCATCTCTCTCATGTCAGGATCTTTTTCAGTTTTTAAATTTTCTTTGATAAACTCTAAATCTTCCATAGTTCTTTTATACTCTTTATATTTTTCAACTATTGGAGTTATGTCAGATAAAGCTTTGTTACATTCCATCATTTTTTTAGGGTCAGCAAGTACTTCTTGTGATCCAAGCATCTCATTAAGTTCATTAAATCTTTTTACAACTTCTTCTAATTTTGCGAACACTACTATCTCATCTCCTTTTTCTACACTATAACTTAACAATTATACCATACTAACATAAAAAAATCAATTTGACATAATAGTTTATAACATAATTCTAACATATTATTTAAACTATAGTTTATCTAACTAAGCTAAGTTATCTAGCACATCGCTAGGTTTTGACAAAGTACCTTTGTTATTTGCGAGTATTAGCCAAGTTAAGTTATCTAAATTTCTTTTTTTAACATCAAGTTGTCTTCATGTCAGTGAATAAAGAATCCCTATTGCTCATTCCGTTGAAAATGCAAAACTCGGCTACGCCTCAAACACGTTGCATTTTCTTAACTGCATTTCACTGAGGGCTTCTAATATTCACTTCCGAATTACGTCAACTTGATGTTAGGAATAATATATTTTTACTTTTTATTAGAATGATAAATTATAATTTATTTAATTTAAAAAGAGCTGATAAATTTACATCAGCTCTAATTTATATATTTTAGTATCCCATTTTTTCAATTATCTCTTCAACAATATCATCAGCACGTTGTCCTTTAAAATACTCGTTGCTAACATTTTCAAAACCAATAGCTCTGTATTTATATGGTCTTCCTATATATTTATTTACAAGATTAAAATGTTCATCAAGTATAACTAAAGTAGGTACGACATATTTTTCTTCAGATATTCCAAGTTTTTCTCTTAAATACTTAAATCCCCTACCTTCAGTAATAATACTTAAAGAGATATTAGGGTTTAACTCTACCATTTTCATTAGCACAGGTACAGTTGCTCTAACATATGGACACCAAGATTCAGCACTTAGAAGAAAATAAAACTTTTTATCAACAGCTTTTACTCTATTTGTAAAGCTATCTCCCAATCTTAAAACAGAAGTGATCTCTTCTATTTTTTCCTTTTCATCTTTACTAGCTATGCTTATAAATGTATCATAAGACATTCCAGTTTCAAATAACTCTCTATATTCCATAATAAATACCTCCTTTATATTTTAAAAGTTTACTTTTTTAAGTACACTTTTTATAGCCTCTTCAATAGAAGTGAAACTTTTTAACTCCTCTTTTGTAAGTAGAGAATCAATCTCTTTCTTACTATATCCCAATCCCTCTAAAGCAGAGTAAAGCTCCTCTTCAATTTGGAATTGTGATGATATATTTTCATTTCTTGCTTCAACAGAAAGAGTATCTAAAGTTTTTAACTTACTTTTTAGATCTAAAATAAGTTGTTGTGATTTTTTCTCTCCAAGCTTTGGAACTTTTTTTAGATTTACATAATCATCAGCAGCTATAAGATCTCTCAATGTATCAATATCAAAAGTAGACATTACAGACAGTGCAAGAGAAACTCCAATTCCTTTAACTCCCAACAGCATCTCAAAAATATTTCTCTCTCTCTCCTCTAAAAATCCTATAAGTTTAAAACTATCCTCTTTTATGTAGTTATAAATATATAATTTTACTTCGCTTCCAGTTTTAACCTTATCATAAGTTCTAAGAGAGATACTTACTCTATAACCAACACCATTTACATCTAATGCAAGATACTCTGGCTTTTTATACTCAACTTTTCCTCTTAAATATTCAAACATCTATTTCACCGACTCTTCTTTCTTTTTTCTACCTCTTTTTTTAGGTGTAATTTCTATAACAGGAGCTTCTTCAGCTACTTCTAAAAGATTGCTCTCCTCTTTTTCTTTAGCAGTTTTTAAAATTTTTCTTATATATGTAGCTGTATAACTTTTCTTAACCTTAGCAATCTCTTCAGGAGTTCCACAAGCAACAATTGTTCCCCCTCTATCTCCACCATCAGGTCCAATATCAATAATATAATCAGCTGTTTTTATAACATCTAGATTATGCTCAATAACTACAACACTATTTCCCTTGTCCACAAGTCTATTTAAAACCTCAAGGAGTTTTCTAATATCTTCAAAATGTAGCCCAGTAGTAGGTTCATCAAGAATATAAATAGTATTTCCCTTTGTCATCTTAGAAAGTTCAGTAGCTAATTTTATTCTTTGAGCCTCTCCACCAGATAGAGTTGTAGCAGGTTGTCCAAGTTTTATATAATCAAGTCCAACATCTATAAGTACTTTTAATTTTCTCTCAAGAGATGGTACTGCTTTGAAAAATTCATAAGCCTCACCTACACTCATATCTAAAACATCAGAAATTGTTTTTCCTTTATAATATACATCAAGAGTTTCTTTATTGTATCTTTTTCCCTTACAAACTTCACATTGCACATATACATCTGGTAAGAAGTTCATCTCAATCTTAATTATTCCAGCTCCTTGACATGCCTCACATCTTCCACCTTTTACATTGAAAGAGAATCTACCTTTAGAAAATCCATGTTGTTTTGCATCTTTTGTTTCAGCAAAAATTGCTCTAATATCATCAAAAATCTTTGTATATGTAGCAGGGTTAGATCTTGGAGTTCTACCAATAGGGCTTTGATCTATATTGATAACCTTTTCAAGTTGTTCAATTCCCTGTATACTTTTATACTCTAAAGGATATAATTTTCCTTTATTGAGCTTATTAAAAAGTACAGGAAAAAGGGTATGATTAATTAAACTTGATTTACCACTACCACTTACCCCAGTGACAACAGTAAAAACTCCCAATGGAATCTCTACATCAATATTTTTTAGATTATTTCCCTTTGCTCCTAAAAGTTTTATACTTTTCTCCCATTTCCTTCTAATCTTAGGAACTTCTATTTTTAACTCTCCCTTCAGATATTTTCCAGTAAGAGAGTTTTTATTTTTCATAATCTCTTTTGGTGAACCAAAGGCAACTATATTTCCCCCAAACTCTCCAGCTCCAGGACCTAAATCAAATATTTTATCAGCTTGTAACATAGTATCTTCATCATGTTCAACTACTATTAGAGTATTTCCAAGATTTTTTAGTCTCTCAAGGGTAGCTAAAAGTTTATCATTATCCTTTTGATGTAGTCCAATACTAGGTTCATCAAGCACATAGAGAACCCCTGTTAATCCTGACCCAATTTGAGTGGCAAGTCTAATTCTTTGAGCCTCTCCACCAGATAGAGTTTTTGTTTCACGAGCTAAATTTAGATAATCTAAACCTACATTTATCATAAAAGACAGTCTCTCTCTAATCTCTTTTAAAATCTCTTTAGCAATAGTTTCTTGCTTTGGAGTCAGTTTTAAATTCATAAAAAACTCTAAGGCATCCTTTATACTAAGATCACAGATCTCCATAATATTTTTATCTTGAATTGTAACTCCTAAAACTTCAGGCTTTAATCTCTTACCATTACAAACTTTACAAACTCTCTCTATCATAAACTTATTTTCAATCTCTTCTCTTTGAGCTTCTGAAAAGCTTTCATTATATCTTCTTTCAAGATTTTTTATAGCTCCCTCATACTCCTTGTACCCATGATATTGAAAATCACTACCTTCAAAATCAAATCTAAATTTCACATCTGTTCCATGTAAAATAATATCTAACTCCTCTTTAGATAAATCTTTTACAGGTTTATTAATATCTATTTTAAAGTGTTTTGCCATAGTCTTAAATATTTCCCATGTATAACCTTTTCTTGAACTAGCTCCTGGGATATACAAACCACCATCAGCAATAGAAAGCTCCTCATTTTCAATAAGTTTATTCTCATCAATCTCAAGTTTTTTCCCTATTCCTTTACACTCTGGACAAGCTCCAAAAGGTGCATTGAAAGAGAAAAGTCTAGGGTTCAGATCAGGAATATTTACCTCTTCATGTTCTGGACAAGCAAAGTTTTCACTATATAGAAAATCTTCTCCATTTACATTTAATAGAACTTTTCCATTAGCTAATTCTGTTGCAGATTCCACAGATTGAGTCAATCTGCTTTCAAAATCTTTATCCTCTTTTTTTAATACTAACCTATCAACAACAACAGCTATATCATGTTTTTTATTCTTATCCAATTCAATTTCATCTTCTAAGTAAAGAATCTCTCCATTTACTCTAACTCTAACAAACCCTTTTTTTTGTAGATTTAAAAATAGGTTTTTATGAGTCCCTTTTTTCTCTTTTACTAGAGGTGCAAGAACTATCATCTTTGCTCCCTCTTCAAATCTCTCTATTGCTCCGCTAACAATCTCTTCTGTACTTTGTTTCTCAACTTTTCTACCACATACAGGGCAATGAGCAGTTCCAATATGAGCAAACAGAAGTCTCATATAATCATAAACTTCAGTAATAGTTCCAACAGTAGAACGCGGGTTTCTATTTGTAGTTTTTTGCTCTATTGAGATTGCAGGGGCTAATCCCTCAATACTATCAACATCAGGTTTTGTCATCTGTCCAATAAACTGTCTTGCATAGGCTGAAAGGCTTTCAACATATCTTCTTTGCCCTTCAGAATAGATAGTATCAAAAGCTAGAGAAGATTTACCACTTCCACTAACTCCAGTAATAACTATAAATTTATTTTTAGGTATCTCAACATCTATATTCTTTAAATTGTGTTCCCTTGCTCCTTTTATAATAATCTTATCTAACATAGCCACCTCTTAAATTATCTATATTCATCTATAAGTTTATCATTGTTTTTCTAAAAAAACAAGAAGTTAGCTCCTAAACCAGAGTTAATAAAATTTACTTTAATTGAAAAAAATTTTCTAAGTACTTAGCAACTCCATCTTCACTATTTTTTCCAGCTCTATTACTGATTGATTCTTTTACAATAGATTGAGCGTTTTCCATAACAACAGGGTGTCCAACTTTTTTAAGCATATCTAAATCATTTTCAGCATCACCAAAAGCCATTATTTTATTCATATTAAAATTTAAAATTTCAGCAAGTATTTCAAGAGCATTTCCTTTACTACAACCTTTTGGAGCTATATCCACACAAGTTGGATCAGAGATAGTTATCTCTACTAAATGGGAAAAATTATCCTTTAGTTTTTTACTTAAATTCAGTATAACCTCTTCCTCATCAACTATAATAATCTTATTGAGTTCAGAACAATCTTTCAGATCTACCAATACATGCTCTATAAAGCCAGTTCTCCTACTATAATCAGTTTTGTCATACTCATCTCTATAAAAATCTTCATGGAAAAAACAATTATAATTAACTTTTTCCTCTCTTAAAAGCTTTAACAGTTCATAAGTTACCTCTTTAGAGATAACCTTTTCAAATATCATATTTTCATCTTTATCATAGATATTAGCTCCATTGTTACAGATAATATGTGTATCTATTCCAAGTTGATTTTTAAATCTAATAGCTGAGGCTTCTCCACGTCCTGTGGCAATAATAAATTCTATTCCTAATCTATTTAATTTTTTTATAGTTTCTCTTGTATAGTCAGTTATTTTACTATTTTCATCTAATAGAGTTCCATCTAAATCAGATACAATTATTTTCATTCTTTCCTCCAATTATTTTATATTAAGCAACAGGATAAGCTAAAACATATATTGCCATAGCTGTAAGATACATAAGTGATACCATAAAAATTGACAACATTATACTAGCCACTGTCTTAAATTTTTCACTCTTTTGTAAGTTAAAAATCTTAGTAATTAAGTATATATCCAATATAGGGAAGATAGCTGCAAAAATCCCCTTAGCCATTTTTATTTTTAAAGAGAATACAAT
The DNA here is from genome assembly GCA_021531615.1 of Fusobacterium varium. NCBI lineage: Bacteria > Fusobacteriati > Fusobacteriota > Fusobacteriia > Fusobacteriales > Fusobacteriaceae > Fusobacterium > Fusobacterium varium. The sequence continues at coordinate 11,837 of JADYUE010000049.1, forward strand.
TAAAAGAATAGTGATAACTATCATAGGGAAGATAATAAGATATATTGGAGTTGTAAAGGTTTCACGTAGATCTCCCTTTTCCTTTTCATCAATAAAAATATCAATATTTTTAGAATCTACAAAGATTTTTCTCTTATTTCCATTATCATCTTTAACAGTAGATCTTCCATTGTTGTTTTTTACACTTTCATCATTGTATTTTAATATGCATTTTTTTTCCTTATCAACTTCTAAAATAATTTTATTTTTTTGAAAGTCTTTATGTTTCAATATCAGTTTCATTTTTTAACCTCTCTATAAAATTTATAATATATTATATTTCTTTTCAAAAAAAATAACAAATTTTTTATTCAAAAAATAAAAATACACTCCTTATAAAAATAAAGAGTGTAAGTTTTGAAATTATCCTACATAAGATGCAAATACATGGATAAATATCATAGTACAACTTGCTATACATATCCAAGTACATCCACCAAGAATGATAGGCTTCATACCTTTAGTAAATAGATCAGCAAATTTTATTTTAAATCCTACCCCAGCTAATGCAGCTGTTACAAAGAATTTATATCCAGTTTTTAGATATTTGCTGATATTTAACATATCTTTTCCAAATAGTCCAAAAGTATTTAATAGAGCCATAACTAAGAACCAAAGAATAAACATAGGGAAAACTTTTGCTACAGTTTTAGCTATAGAAGTTTGGTTTCCTGTTCCTGCATTGTTTTTAGATTCCTCTTTAACCATTAGTATTGTAAAGATAACAGCAAGAGCTATAAGCATAGTTGTTCTTGTTAATTTTACTGTGATAGCAAGGTTTAGATCTAAAGCATGAAGAGCACTATAAGTAGCTTCAGCAGCTGCAACACTTGATGTATCATTGATAGCACATCCAGCTAAAAATCCAAATTGGTTAAGAGTAAGTCCTAAATATGTTGCTAAGTATGGATATGTTAAAGCAGCTAAGATATCAAATAAGAATATAGCAGTCATTGCATAGGCAATCTCTTCCTCTTTAGCTTTAATAATTCCTGCTAAAGTTGCAATTGCAGTTCCTCCACAGATACAAGTTCCTCCTCCAACAAGAGTACTTGTATTTTTAGTAACTCCTAGTCTCTTTCCAACAAAATATGCTACTCCAAAAGAGATGCAGATATTGGCAATGATAAGTGGTAGAGCTTTAGCTCCATATCCAACAACTTCAGCAAAGTTAAGAGTTCCTCCAGCTAAGATAATACCAATATTAAGGAATTTTTTTCCAGCAAAAGTAGTTCCTGCTTTAAAATCTTTATCAATAGAAGGCATTAAGTTTAATATAGTTATACCAAGAAGAAGTCCAATCATAGGAGCTCCTACCCAATGTTGCAGTTTTCCAAGTTTTGTCGCTATAACAGCTAAAATTAAGCATGTAATTATTCCAATATATTTTTTGTTCAAAATAATTCTCTCCCTTTAAATTTATTCTTTAGTTCATTTTTTTAGATAAAAAAACTGCTGAGAAAAAATATATTCTCAGCAGTTAATGAGGGTTTCTATAAGATTAACAAGTAGCTCCACCAACTAAGTGTAGTTGAGCATCTAAAATTTCTTGTTTTCTTTCTAGTAATTCATTTCCTAGTAATTGAGCTTCTACATTTTCAAATCCGATTCTTTCAATTGTAGTTGCAAATCTTTCTCCAGTTTTTCCTTGTTCTCTAAATAGAAGAATTGCTTTTTCAATAACATCAAAAGCTTCTTCTTTAGTTGTAAATACTTTTCTTAAAGGAATTCCATGAGCTGTTAATTTTCCCCATCTTCCACCGATATAGATTTTAAATCCTTTTACACCATCTTCGATAGCGTCGAAGTGACATTTTCCAACACAAAGTCCACAGTTGTTGCAAAGTTCTTTATCAATTTCTAGAACACCATCTACTACTTTTGCAGCTTTCATAGGACATACTGTTTCAATAGCACATTTTTTACATCCACTACATAGATCAGAATCATAGTTAGGTACATATTGTCCAATGATACCTAAGTCATTTAAGTCAGGTTTTACACAGTTGTTAGGACATCCTCCAACTGCAATTTTAAATTTGTGAGGTAATCTAACTCCACTATATCCATTGAAAAATCTTTCGTGAATCTCTTCTCCTAGAGCTTGAGTATCTTGAAGTCCATAATTACATACAGTTCCTTTACAAGCTACTACTGGTCTTACTTTAGAACCTGTTCCTCCAGTCATTAGATCAACAGTTGCTAAGTGAGCTCTAACAGCTTCAATATTATCAAAGTGAACTCCTGGAAGTTCAACTGTAAGTCTAGATGTGAAAGTTACTTTTCCATTTCCATATTTTTCTGCAACTTCAGAGATAACTCTATTTTGTTCAGCAGAAATAGCTCCCATTTTAGTGATTACTCTAACTGAAAAATTTTCAGTTCCTTTGTTGTGTAAAAATCCCATTGCTTTTACTCTTTTGATTTCAGCAGCATCAATTGCCATAAGATAATCCTCCCTTGTATTCCTTTATTTATTTTAACTTAACTAACTAATTATTTTTTAATTATTTTCTTTAATTGTATTAAATAGATTTCCACCTTCTAATACTTTAACATTTGTGTGTCCATAGTATTTTAGACGATTTTGAACCATATAAGCTCTTTTACCTTTGTTACAGATTAAAAGGATTTTATCATCTTTAGCATATCCATCTAGAGGTCCATTTACAGTTGGTAAATCAACATATGGAGCTCCTTCAATAGATGGAACTAAACAAGCATCAATAACTTTATATCCTTCATCAGCACCTGCAGCATATTCTGCTGGAGTTATTGTTTCATAGTTTCCATTTATTTTATTAAATAATACATTAACTGTATGCACTAATGGATGAATTGCAGTTGAGAATGGTGGTGCATATGCAAGATCTAAATCTTCTAAGTCGTGAAGAGTAGCTCCCATTGACATTGCAGTTACAACTACATCTACAACTTTATCCACTGCTCCAGCTCCAATTACTTGTACTCCTAAAACTTTTAAGCTATCTCTATCAACTATAAGTTTTATCATAAAGTTTGATGCTCCAGCATAGTAGTGAGCTTTATCATCTACAACAGTAACAACACTTATAGGATTAAATCCAGCTTCTTTAGCAGCAACTTCAGTAAGCCCTGTTCTACCTACATTTAAGTTAGGAAGAAGTTTTGCAACAGCAGTTCCTACAACTCCTCTGTAAGCTATTCTTTTTCCATTAATATTTTGAGCTAAAATACGTCCTTCTATATTTGCAGAAGATCCCATTGGTGACCAAGTAGGTGCTCCAGTTAGAATATTTTTAACCATTGCACAGTCTCCAGCAGAGTAGATGTTAGCATCATTTGTTTCAAAATATTCATTTACTTTTACAGTTCCATTAGGCATTAATTCAATACCAGTATCAGCTAAGAAAGCTGTGTTAGGACGAATTCCAACAGACATAATTACAGCATCAACTTTCATTGCTCTTCTAGATGTTTGAATTTTTTCTACTTTTCCTTCTCCAAGGATAGCTTCTAATTTTGTTCCTGTAAATGCCATTATTCCATGATCAGCAAGTTTATTTTCAGCATACTCAGCAAACTCTTTATCAAAGCCTGTAAGAATATTTGAAGCCATTTCAATAACAGATACTTTTACTCCTTGAAGAGCCATATTTTCTGCTACTTCTAGTCCTATATATCCAGCTCCAATAACAGCAGCTCTCTTAATTTTTCCAGCTTCAATATCAGCTCTTAAATTAATAGCATCTTCTGGAGTTCTCATAAAATATACTCCTGGAAGATTTATTCCTTCAATAGGTGGTTTTACTGGACTTGCTCCAGTAGCAATTACTAATTTATCATATGAGAATGTTACTTCCTCATTTGTTTTTAAATCTATAGCTTTAACACTTTTATTTTCTCTATCTAGTCCAACTACTTCAGTTTCTGTAAAAACTTGTGCTCCTGTTAATTTCGAAAATTTTTCTGGCGTATTAACAATAAGTTGAGCTTTATCTTTTATAATATTTCCTACATAATATGGTAATCCACATCCAGCATAAGATATTTCTTTACTTTTAGTTAAAATAATCACTTCGTGATCACGATTTTCTCTTTTTAATTTTGCAGCAACTTTAGTTCCAGCAGCTACTCCACCAACAATTACTACTTTCATATTTAGAACCCCCTCAATAATAAAGTCAAAATAAAATTAACAAAACATATTTGTTCCAACAAATTTCAGTGTAAATTATAACACCTTTATTAAAATAATGAAAATAAGAAAATCAAATACCTCGTATAAGAAAAACTAATACCATATTATTTGTTCTTTAATTATACTATTTGTATAATTAAAATTCTTTAAATTTCAATAAATATGACTAAAAATATCCACTATCTTATTATAAGCTTTTTTCGTAACTACTCAGCTATAAATTAAAATTTGAGACTCAAGTTCAAAAAAAATGGGCTTGGGTCTTTTTT
>JADYUE010000050.1 GCA_021531615.1 Fusobacterium varium
AGTGAAAACTTCTATAAATCAGCAGCTCAATTAAAAGAGTATATAAATGATAAGATGTTTGATGAGGCAACTGGATACTACTATGATTTACAATTTGATGAAGATGGAAACACTAAACTTTTAGTAAACAGAGGAAAAGGAACTGAGGGATATATTCCATTATGGGCAAATGCAGCAGATAAAGAGAAAGCAGATAAGGTTGTAAAAAATATTTTAGATGAAAATGTTATGAATACTTATTTACCATTCCCAACAGCTGCAAAAGATAACCCTAAATACAATCCAACTAAATATTGGAGAGGACCAGTTTGGCTTGACCAAGCATATTTTGGAGTTATTGGTTTAGATAATTATGGATATACAAAAGAGGCACAAGAATTAACTGTTAAACTATTTGAACGTTCAGAAGGATTATTAGAAGGGGGAGCAATTAGAGAAAACTATAATCCTGAAACTGGAGAGGGATTACATTGTTCTAACTTTAGTTGGTCTGCATCAGTTTATTATTTACTATACAATAAATTTTATAATAAAGATTAGACAAAAATAAAAATAGCTTTCTATAAGTTAAATTTCTTATAGAAGGCTTTTTTTTATGTTTATAGAGTGAAAAATAAATAGAATAAAAACTATTGAATTAGAACAAAAAAGATAAAATTTGTATTAAAACATATTGTTTATTTAAAAAATAAAGAATTGTTAGGAAAAAGTTTCTAAAGATGATATAATCTATCCATAAACAGAAATGGAGGACTTAGATGGAAGCGAAAAAAGTATTGTTCTATGATATCAAATCATATGATAAAGAGTTATTCAAAAGATTTGGGAAAGATTATAACTTAGAAATGAAATTCTTAAAGGGGAAATTAAATGAGGAAAGTGCAGATCTTTCAAAGGGGTATGAGATTGTATGTGCTTTTGCAAATGATACAATTAATAAAGAGGTAATTGATATTTTAGCTGAAAATGGGGTAAAACTTCTTGCTATGAGATGTGCTGGGTATAACAATATCTCTTTAAGACATATAAAAGATAGATTTAAAGTGGTGAGAGTTCCTGCTTACTCTCCTTACTCAATAGCTGAATACACTATGGGTATGATCCTAGCTTTAAATAGAAAGATTCACAAAGCATATGTTCGTACAAGAGAGGGGAACTTCTCAATAAGTGGACTTATGGGATTTGACTTATATGGTAAAACTGCTGGAATCATAGGAGCTGGAAAGATTGCTCAAATTCTTATTAAAATATTAAAAGGTTTTGGAATGAATGTAATTGCTTATGATCCATATCCAAATTATGATAAAGCTAAAGAGTTAGGTTTTGAGTTTGTAGATTTAGATACTCTTTATGCAAACTCTGATATTATATCTTTAAACTGTCCATTGACAAAGGAAACTAAATATATTATCAATAGAGAATCAATGTCTAAAATGAAAGATGGGGTTATGATTGTTAATACTGGAAGAGGAAGATTAATTGACTCTGTTGACTTAGTTGAGGCATTAAAAGATAAAAAAGTTGGAGCTGCTGCTCTTGATGTTTATGAAGAGGAAGCTGAGTATTTCTTTGAAGATCTATCAGATAAAGTTATAGAAGATGATATTCTTGGAAGACTTCTTTCATTCCACAATGTACTTATAACTTCTCACCAAGCTTACTTTACAGAGGAAGCAGTTGAGGCAATTACAAAAACTACACTTGACAATATAAAAGACTTTATTGAGGGAAAACCTTTAATTAATGAAGTAAAATAATTGAAAAAGAGAGTTCATTATACGAACTCTCTTTTTGTTGCTATTAAATTAAATAAGGTTTAACTATTTCTAAAAACTCCTCTTTTCTCTCTAAGAAACTTCTAAAAGAGATCTTTTCCTCAGCTAATTTAACTCCTAAATCACCTATAAATTTAGGGATATCTCTATCTATAATTGTTCCTATTTTTTCACCAAGCATTGTTTTTTCTCTACTGAAAATACCACCAACATATAGATCAAAAACATCTTCTAAAGCATCTCCAACTTTTCTTTTACCCCCAGCAAAACCAATCTCATTAACTTGATGTCTTGCACAAGAGTTTTGACAACCTGATATGTGAATTGATGGAATATACTCTTCAGGAATATTGTTTTCTTTTAGATATTCCAATATATTGCTTAAAAGCTTTTGGCTTTGTTCAATTCCCATTTGACAAGTAGGAACTCCTATACAACTTACACTTTGTTGCACTTTATTTGACATTCTAACATCTTTTGTTAACTCTAAAAGCTCTTTTATCTGCTCTTCAGTCAAGTTTCTAACATAGATGTTTTCATTCATGCTAAGTCTTGCCTCACAGTTAGGGTTTCTATCTAAAAATTCCACAAGAGTTTTAAAAGTTGTAGATAATAGTTGCCCATTTAATGGATGAAGTACCATAGAGTATAGATTATCTTGTCTTTGAGGTATAATACAAGAATCTTTTTTTAAAGTGTGGTTATATTTCTCTAAAGTTGTTGATAGTTCAATAGGAATATTCACATCTAAGCTTAATTTTGACTTTGCCTCAGCTAGATGTTTTTCATAGCATTCAAAGAAAGCCTCTACTCCCATTCTTCTAGGAATATATCTAGTTCTAGCTTTTGCTTTATTTTGATAATCTCCTTCTGCCATAAATAGTTGAGTCATAGCCTCTACATGGTAAAGAATATCTTTTGGCTCTACTAATTTATCATAGTGAAGAGATGGTGCTGGATTACCTCCAAGCCCTCCTGCTATAAATAATCTAAAGAATGGTTGTCCATCTTTTACAGTTGCCATAAATCCTAAATCGTTAAGAGTTGCATTTGAATCATCTCTATCACTAGAAGAGAAAGCTATTTTCAATTTTCTAGGAAGTTTGTAAGTTGTAATTTGCTCCATTAAATATCTGCTTACTTCATGTGCAAAAGGTGTCACATCAAAATACTCCCCTTTTTCAACTCCAGACATAACTGAAAGTGATACGTTTCTTGGGAAGTTTCCACCTCCACCACGAGTATAAAGATTGTGATCAATTGATTCACTCATAATATCACAAACATCATCAATTCCTAAATCATGTAGTTGAATAGCTTGTCTTGTTGTTAAATGTAAACGTGGAATATTGTATCTGTCTAAAAATGTTGTTATTAATTTTAGATGTTCTAAAGGAAGAATTCCAGAGTTAGTACGAAGTCTTATCATGAATTTTTCTCCACCACGTTGAGCATAAACTCCCATACCACCTGATTTTCCTTTAAAATCTCCCACTGAAATCTCTTTCTTTAAAAATCTATGCCCCAAGTTACGGAAATCATCAATTTCCTGTTTTAATATATTATTAAATTTATCCATGAAATCCTCCTTACAAAAAAGTGTTTACATACAATTATATATCAATTTTTATTTTTTGTATATATTTTTTTCACTTTTTTGAAAAAAATTTCATAGATATGATTAATTCTTTATAACACCATCTCTATATTCAGGAACAATATCAAATTTATCTATACTAAAGCAATGATTCATATCTCCATAGAAACCTATTGATTTTAGATATTCAAAATGCTTACTTCCAGTCAATGTATCCTCTATTCCCTTTGAATTTTCAGCAATAATCTTAACTCCTAAGCTAATGTCACTCAATTTTATATCCTTTGCTTTTTCAGCTAATCTTCTCACAATCTCCCCAGCACATAGAGCATCATCAAGAGAGAACTCATCATTAGTACCAGAACAGATTATTACTGTATCTTGATTTTCTTCTATTAATTTATTAACTACACTTTCGATATTTAAAAAACAAGCTATAAAAAGTTTTTTTGAACCATTGGCAGAACTTTCAATGGCTCTTGTTCCATTGCTTGTAGTCATAAATACATCTTTACCATTAACCATCTCTTTTGTATATTCAAGAGGTGAGTTTCCAAAATCAAATCCCTCTATTTTAAGCCCCTTTCTCTCTCCACCTAAAACATATGAATCAGATTTTTTACAATTTTCCAATACACTTTCAATATCTTTATATGGATATATTGCCTTTGCTCCATTGGCAATGGCTGTTACCATAACACTTGTTGCCCTCAATACGTCAATGATTACTACAATTTTATCTTTAATTTTTTCAGCTTTTATCTCTCCAGCTGTAAGTATAACATCTACTTTCATCTTTTCACTTCCTATATATTAAATTTGCAATAGTATTATACTACTTTCCTATATTTTTTCCAAAAAATTATGGGGATTATTTTGAACTTGCTTTTTTAATAATTATAGCTTATAATTAAATTATAAATACCCATAAGGTATTATGATTTGAATAATAAAAAACATTGCCAGGATAGAGGCACTCACTTTGTTGAGTGCTTTTATTCTGTCCGTGGCTGGACAGTATTATTCAAATCATAGGGGGTATATTTATGATTTACATTGAAAACATTAACTTAGATGGTGGAGTTACAATTGTATTCATCATCGTGGTAATGTTATGTTACTTTTTTAGAAAATCTTCTAAAAAATGAAATGTAATCAACACCCCTGCCCTTATGGGCTTTTTTTATAAGGTACTCTAAAACAGAGTGCCTTATTTTTTTATAATATTCTCTTGATTTAATATATTTTAATGTGCTATACTCTTATTTAGTGACAAGACAGATGTAAAATTTATTGTATATACAGGAGGAAAAACCTTGAATAAAAAGATAGAGAGAATAGCAGAACTGAAAAAAGAGAGGAATGGTGTAATTCTTGCACATTACTATACAGAACCAGAGGTGCAAGAGGTTGCTGACTATATAGGGGACTCATATTTTTTAAGTGAAAAGGCTAGAGAGCTAAAAGAAGATGTAATAGTTATGTGTGGAGTTTCATTTATGGGAGAGTGTGTAAAAATACTTAACCCAGAGAAAACTGTACTTCTTCCAGATGCTGAGGCAGATTGTCCAATGGCACATATGGCTAGTATTGAGAAGATACAAGAAGTTAAAGCTAACAATGAAGATGTAGCAGTAGTTTGTTATGTAAACTCAACTGCAAAACTAAAATCATACTCTGATGTATGTGTAACCTCAGCAAATGCCTTAAAGATAGTTAAAAATCTACCAAACAAGAATATATTCTTTATACCAGATCAACATCTAGGTAGATATGTGGCAATTCAAGTTCCAGAAAAAAATATTATTTTAAATGATGGATGTTGCCCTATACATGCTAAGGTAACTAAAGAGGATATTTTAAAATTAAAAGAACTTCACCCAGAGGCTAAAGTTATGGTACATCCAGAGTGTCAAAAAGAGGTAGTTGAACTAGCTGATTATATAGGAAGTACATCTGGAATAATTAAAGCTGTGGCAAATAGCAGTAATAAAGAGTTTATTATCAGTACTGAAGATGGAATTCTATATGAATTAAGATTGAATAATCCAGATAAAAAGTTCTATATCCCTAGAGAGTTTCAATGTAAAGATATGAAAAAAATAAGTTTAGATAAAATTATAAAAGCATTTGAAACTAATGAACCTCAAGTTAGATTGACAAAAGATGAGATTGAAAAAGCTTATAAACCACTAGAAAAGATGTTAGAGCTTTCTAAATAAATAGGAGAAATGAAAATGAATAGAAATTATGATGTAATTATAGCAGGAACAGGAGCAGGGGGATGCTTTACAGCTCTTCACCTACCTGAAGATATGAATATTCTTATGATAACAAAATCTACTTTAGAAGAGAGTGATTCTTTCTTAGCTCAAGGTGGAATCTGTGTTTTAAGAGATGAAAATGATTTTGATAGCTTTTTTGAGGATACTTTAAAGGCTGGACACTATAAAAATAAAAAAGAATCTGTTGAGATAATGATTAACTCATCAAGAGATACTATCAATCAATTAATTGGTTATGATGTGGATTTTGCTACTAAAAATGGTGAGATGCTTTATACTCGTGAGGGAGCACACTCAAAACCTCGTATAGCCTATCACGATGATATTACAGGACAAGAGATTACACAAAAACTTTTATCTCATGTATTAAAGAAAAAAAATATAACACTTTTAACTAATACAACTCTTTTGGATATTATAAGTGATAACAATAAGTGTGTTGGTGGAATTATTGAAAGTGATGATGGAAAAGTTCAAGCAGTTTATTGTAAAAACTTAGTTTTAGCAACAGGGGGACTTGGTGGAGTATATGAACACTCAACAAACTTCCCACATCTTACTGGAGATGCCCTTGCAATAGCAGCAGAACACAATGTAAAACTAAAGGATATTAGCTATATTCAAATTCACCCTACAACTTTATTTACTAAGGAAAAGGGAAGAAGTTTCCTAGTTTCTGAATCTGTAAGGGGAGAAGGGGCATTACTTTATGATAAAAATTTTCAACGTTTTACAGATGAACTTATTCCTAGAGATAGATTGACAGCAGCTATAAGAAAGCAAATGGCTAAGGATAATACAGAATTTGTTTGGTTGGATATGAGACCTATTATTGAAAAGGGTATAGATATTACAAAGAGATTTCCAAATATTGTAAAAAAATGTAGAGAGGAAGGTTACGATCCAGAGAAAGAGTGTATACCTGTTGTACCTGCTCAACACTACTTTATGGGGGGAATAGATGTTGACTTAAATAGTAAAACTTCTATGGAACATCTATATGCAGTTGGGGAAACAAGTTGCAACGGAGTACATGGAGCTAATCGTCTTGCAAGTAACTCACTATTAGAAACTTTAGTTTTTGGTGAGAGAGCTGCTAATGATATAGTTGCTCATAAAGATGAGGTTACAAATACAGATTATAATATAGATTTAGGAAAATATAATGATAAAAAATCTCTATTTGAAAAATATAGATCTATTGTTTTAGAAGAGATAGAAAAAGATAGGGGAGAAAAGGAGAGAGCATAATGAATATAGTTACTGCTGGGGTTAATATAGATGATCTTATTTTAATGGCATTAAAAGAGGATATTTCAAGTGAAGATATAACTACAAACTCTGTAATGAGAGAGAAAAAGCTTGGAACTGTTCAACTTATCTGTAAACAAGATGGGGTAATTGCAGGACTTGAAATTTTTAAAAGGGTATTTGAGCTTTTAGATAGAGAAACTGTAACAAAGCTATATTTTAAAGATGGTGATAAAGTTAAAAAAGGTGATCTTCTTGGAGAAGTTGAAGGGGATATAAGAGTTTTACTTTCTGGAGAGAGAACTGCACTAAATTACTTACAACGTATGAGTGGTATTGCAACTTATACTAATAATATGGTAAAATTACTAGAAGGTAGCTCAGTTAAACTTTTAGATACAAGAAAAACTACACCAAATATGAGAATATTTGAAAAATATGCAGTAAAAGTTGGTGGTGGAAATAACCATAGATATAATCTATCTGATGGAATACTTCTAAAAGATAATCATATTGATGCTGCTGGTGGAGTTGCAAATGCAATAAAAATGGCAAAAGAATATGCACCATTTGTGAGAAAAATTGAGGTTGAAGTTGAGAATTTAGATATGTTAAAAGAGGCACTAGATGCTGGAGCTGATATTATAATGCTAGATAATATGACTCCAGAGATGATGAAAGAGGCTGTTAAATTAACTAGAGGTAAAGCTGTAACAGAGTGTTCTGGTAATATAACTAAGGAGAATATCCAAACTATTATAGATACTGGGGTGGATTATGTTTCTAGTGGAGCTTTAACTCACTCTGCTCCAATACTTGATGTTTCTCTAAAAAATCTTCGTGTGCTATAAGGAAAGGGAGAATTAGTCGTGACTGGAAAAGAGAGACGTAATGAGATTATAAATCTAATAAAAAGTATAAATGAGCCTATTTCAGGGACAGAACTTGCTAAGAGATATGGAGTTAGTAGACAGGTGATTGTTCAGGATATAGCACTTCTTAGAGCTGAAAATTATGATATATTTTCTACTACAAGGGGATATATTCTTCAAAAATCTGCTTTTTATACTAGAGTTTTTGATACTTGTCATAGTGATGATCAGATAGAGGATGAGTTAAATACTATTGTTGATTTAGGTGGAATAGTAGTTGATGTTTTTATCAGACACGAGGTATATGGAAATTTAAAAGCAGAGCTTGGGATTAATAATAGGAGAGCTGTAAAGGAGTTTATTGAGAAGATAAAGAATGGAAGTTCTACACCTTTGAAAAACTTAACTTCTGGTAGACATTTTCACACAGTACAAGCTGATAGTGAAAAGGTTTTGGATATGATAGAGGATGAGTTAAGGGAGAAGGGGTATATAGTATAAAAGAAAAGGGTGAAAAATAAAAAAGCAAAGGTGTAATTACTTTTGCTTTTTTTATTTAAAAATATTTTTTATTATATACAAAGTATGATAAAATAAAAATGAACGTAAATAATTTTGTGAATTTATCATCCCTTGATTATTAATTTTTAATTTAAGATGAGACTGAAAGGAAATTAAAAGCCTTTCAGTCTTTCTTTATATTCTATTGCCAATTGTCCCTTTATCATTGCCCAATCTTTTGCATAACCTGTTTTCCATTTTTCTTTCAATTCTTGAAGCGCTGAATATCCTGTTTCTTCATTTGGTGAAGTATAGATTTCCGTTAAATCTTTAGCAAATTCTTTTTTCTCTTTGTAGCTTACAAAGCTTAATGTATATCTAATTTGATGAATAATGCATCTTTGAATATCTGTATGAGGGTACACGGCTTTTATGGCATCTGAAAATCCTGTTAATCCATCTACTGAAGCTATTAATATATCTTTGACTCCTCTATTTTTTAAATCATTTAAAACTGTAAGTCAAAACTTAGCAGATTCATTACCACCAATATAAATACCTAATACATCCTTTTTGCCTTCAGAATTAACTCCTAAAATTACATAAGCAGCTTTCTTTACAATTGATTTATCTTCTTTTACATTAAAATGAATAGCATCTAAAAAAGTGAAATAGTAAATATCTTCAAGAGATCTATTTTGTCATTCTTCCACTAAAGGAATAATTTTATCTGTAATTTTACTTACCATTTCAGCAGAAACATCAACTCCATAAATTTCTTGAATATGCTTGTTAATATCTCTTGTAGACATTCCTAGTCCATACATAGAGATAACTTTTTCTTCTAAATTAGAAATATCGCGAGAATACTTAGGAACAATTTTATATCAATACATATTAATGAAATAATAAGAGCGATTTTTATATAAGACCATAGTTGTAAAGAACAATACCAAAAAGCAGAATATAGGCTCCGAAATAATAGCATATTATCAAAGTAATCAAAAAATAAATCATAAAGTCACCCCGATACATTATCTCATTCTAAGTATATACTGTTTAGCAATGTAAATCAACAAAAATGAAGAGAGGTAATTCCTCACTTTAAATGTAAAGAAAACCTTAATTATTGATAAAAAATAGTTAACTTATGAAGAATTATTTTAAACTAGTATAGTTAGACGCTTTGAAATTACTATAAAAATATTACATTAAAAGTCAACATATAAGTTTTCTTACAAATAAATTATAACATATTTTTTTATTAATGTAACAAAAAAGAAGAGGGTATCCCTCTTCTTAAAGAACGGCTATTGTAACTCGATTTTTTGGGGTAATCAAAAGCAATATACATTGTTATATCACTAAGCTATATAGTAGTATAGACTTATTTTAAAGTTTTCAATGTTGGTTACATTCTCTAAATAAAGAATATAAAAAATTTTGAAATTCAGAAATATCAACTTCTACTTTGTTGTTTTTTGATTTATATTTATATATTTTTATTATTTCATAATCTGAAATAAAATGTTCAAAATTAATTATAATAGTATCTTCTTTTCCAAAATCATTTTTAGTAATATAAGAAAGCAAAGGAGTAAATTTATTATTTTCATCGTAATGATAGCTAAGTTTATTTAAATTAAAAAAAGAATTAATATTAACTTCTTTTCTTCCATGATTAACAAAATACTGTTTATCAATTTCGAACATTAAATGGAAAACTTTTTTATCAAAATTTTCTTTTTCAAAATCTACTTCACAATTTGAAAATTTTTGCTTTATATAATTTTTAAAATCAATAAACCCAATACTTTCATTAAAATTATTGTTAAAAAGTCTATGAAATATTATATTTTTGACATAAAAAGAAAAACTTAATTCTATTTGTTCATTTTCCTCTAAATTATTTACATTGTAGAATCTTTCAGAATAATATACAATGTTTTTTAAGTTGTTTGGTAAAGAAAATAGAAATTTTTTAAATTTAAGATTATAATACTTTCCTGTCGGATTTTTATTTTTATCAATTCCAAAAACCATAATTTCATATAAATTTTTTGTATTGAAAAAGCGTAAAAAGCTATAAATAGTAAATATTACTAATAATGTTAAAATGATTAATTTCATATTACTCCCTCCTAATATAATTTGGTATCTGTTAACTTAAATTTATGTGAACTATTCCTAACCTTTAAGGTATAATAAATTGCCAGAAATATTATATCCTCCCTAAAATGAAAGGAGTAGTTACTAACTATGTCTAAAAATTTTAATATTTGCTGTTCTGAATGTTTTTCCAAAAATTTATATAAATATGGAAAGGACAAAGCAGGAAAACAAAAACTCAATTATCCAAAATGCTCTATTTGCGGCGCAGGAACTTATTTACATCATGATTATGAACATTATTCCAGATTTAAATGTAATTCTAAAAATTATAATCATATTCATGTCGTTTTAAAGAAATCTGTCTTTTATGAACCTTTGGCTCAAGAAATTAATTCTAAGTTTTAAACGGAGAAACTCCTGCAAGAGTAACTGGTGTAAAATATTCGAAACTTCAAAGGAGTAATTTACTTTTATTCTAAGATTTTAAGAAAATATTTTTTAGGCATAGACATCTATGCTTTTTGTGATACTCTTTTTAGAGATAAAATATTTTCGAGACATTCTAAATACCTTTTTAAACTTCTTTGAGCTAGTTTTCATTTTTAGTTAACAGAATCTTATTAGAGAACAAAACTTTATAATTTATTTAATTTAGTATAAGTATAAAAAAATTTTTTCTATTATTTCCCCACCACAAAAAGCCCAAATTGTGCAAGTAGTGCAGATCCTAAATATGTACCTATAAATACAAAAACCCCAGTAATAGCTATTTTCCAAGATAGTTTTTTAAGATCTCCAAGTCTATTGGCAACAGAGATACCAGCATATGTAAGAATAGGTGTTGTTATTGAAAGAAAATCAACTGCATAAATAGCCTTAATAACACTACTGCTTAACATACAAAATACAAGAGATGTAATTGAAACCCACCCAAGTATTGGGAAATCTCTTATAAATTTAATCTTACAATTTTCTAAAGATTTTTGAATTAAAAGCCCAATAACTGCAAATGCCCCTAAACATAGTAATCCTAAGAAAGTATATATAGTTATTTGAGGTCCTTTCTCACCATATTTCATAACTTTTACCCATTGAGTAAAAAGAATAAGTGAAAGACTTAGTAAAAGAATCAATATATTTTTCATCATATAATTTAAAAGTGTATTATTTTTCATCTCTCTTCTCCCCTGTCAATTTTCTATATAGGAATCTTTGTAATGGAACTGCTAAAAATACCATTGTAAATGTTCCAATAAAGCTTGTTAAAAGTTGGCTAGCAGCAGCATAAGCTCTAATAGTTTCAGCATGTTCTGGGTGTATTGCAGCAAGAACAGAGCTTGATGCAGTCATCATACTAGCTGATCCCATTCCAGATGCAATAGCTAGAGCCTCAACTTTTAGCCCCATATTTAAGAATATAGGAGCAACTATACTAAAGAAGATAGCACCAAAAAGAGTTCCAAAGATATACATTGAAAGTACCCCTCTACCTTCATCAGAGTTTAGAGTATATTTTTCTGATATATATGCTAACTCTCCCTCTCTCCCTAGTCCAAGAGTTGAACCGATAGCCTCTCTTCTAAGTCCAATTAAAATTGCAACAGGAAGTCCAAAGATAATAGTTCCTAAGTTTCCAAGTTCTTGTAATAAAAATATCCAACCAATAGATAAGATCTCTTTTAATCTAGGAGCAACATCGGCTCCATATTTTGCCATAAGAGGTAACATAATTATAATAAGATATTTTCCTGCAAAGTTGACATTTTCTTCTGTATAGATTTTGCTGAAAATTCCCTTTCTAAAGATCTGTATTGCAAATATCATAGTTAA
The DNA here is from genome assembly GCA_021531615.1 of Fusobacterium varium. Lineage (NCBI taxonomy): Bacteria > Fusobacteriati > Fusobacteriota > Fusobacteriia > Fusobacteriales > Fusobacteriaceae > Fusobacterium > Fusobacterium varium. The sequence continues at coordinate 12,224 of JADYUE010000050.1, forward strand.
AATCAGAGCAAAAATAAGAGGAAGTAATCCTATCTTAAATTTTCCTAAATTTAGGATTCTAAAACCGATTATTTCAGATACAAGTATTATTATAACTGAAAATATTATAAGGTATATTAAATTTTTATTTTTCATCGTTATCTCCAAATTGTTTTATTATTTTTTCATATTCTTTATAACTTCTTTTATATAACTGATTTTTATCAATTTTTCCATCCATCTCTTTTAAAACTTCTATTAAAAATTCTGGGAAAATTGAAAAGATATACTCAACATCATCGTGAATAAAATCATCACCATGAATAGTACCTTTGAAACCACTATACCCTATTTGAATAGTTGGAATCATAAAGGCAAGATCTCCTATATCTCCAGATGCACTTACTGGGGAACTATCTTTACAAAACTCTATCCTATCAAATTTTTCAAAGGCAGATTTTACAAAAGATGAAAGGTATCTTGATTGATTAAATGGAGGATACCCTAGACTACTTTCAATTTCAACCTCTCCACCTAAAGAGAGAGCAGATCCTTTTCCTATCATATTAAGTCTATGAGAAAGTTCCAACATATAATCTATTGAATTTGCTCTTATATCAGAACCTATTCTAATTTTATTTGGAATAACATTGACTCCCATATTTGATTCTAAAATTACAGGATTCATTCTTGGCATATATCTTTCATCAACTTGTTGTCTTAAAAGTCCAAGTGCTACATTGAAAAGAGTTGAGATGCTATAAGCATTTATCCCAGCTTGAGGAGCAAAACCTGCATGAGAGGCTTTTCCTTTAAAAGTAAAGTTTTTATACATAAACCCTGCTAAATCACAGTTTATCTCTATACTTCTCTTTTCAAAAACTCCCCCCATTGAATGAACAGCAATGCACATATCAAACTCATCAAAAACACCTAATTTCATAGCCTCAGGTTTACCACCAAAATATGTTATCTTTCCATCTTCTCTCAATTTTTTTCTATATTCTAAATCAAGATACTCCTCTGCTGGAACAAAGATAAATCCTAATGAAAAATCAAAAGTTTTATATATCTCTGTTTCTACTAAAGTTCTAAAAACATTTAACAATATAGCAACTTGTGAATAATGTCCACAGTTGTGAGCAGCTCCAGTAGTTTTATCAGCATGAAAGTGGCTTGGAGCAAAAACTCCATCTAATTCAGCAATTAAACCTATATGAATATGTTTTCTTTTTCCAATATTAATTTTTAACCCTGTTTCAGAAAATCCAATTATATTAGCATCTGGCATATATCTCAATATATAGTTTTTTACAATATCAGATGTTCTCTTCTCTTTGTAACCTAACTCAGGATGTAAGTATATATCATTTGCTATATTAAGAATTTCTGTAAATTTTTCCATTTAAAACCTCCTTTTGAATTTATTAACAAGGGATATTATAACATCAATTACTATTTTTTCAAATTATTATTTTAATAAAAAAAGAGAGCCAAACAGATTAACTCTCTTCAATAAAACTATCTTCTAACCTCTAAAATATCATATATATCCATTCCAGTTACCTTATCAAAATACTCTTTAATCTCTAAAATCTTTCTCCATTTTTCAGTTGTATGCTCATTGACCCCATATCTTAAAGCTACATCTATAAATCTTGTTTCCAACAAACAAAATCTATCTGGCAAAGCTAAGCTGTCACACATCTGTATCAATCTATCATAATCATCATACTCTGCCTCTTCTATAATTTTACTAGCTAACTTATAATCTTCTTCAGATACGTCCCATTTACCAACTGAAGATTTGATATCTTTTAGCATAAATCCATGAGATATAGCAGTTTGAGCTAATTTTGTCCACCCTTTAGAAAGACAATATTTATACCCTTCAATCATATGTTTTTCTTGTACAATTCCAATTCTACGTCCAATATCGTGGAGTAACCCTACAAGATAAGCTTTTTCACTATCTAAATGAGGGCAATGTTCAGCAATTTTTTTACAAGCAAGTGCAGCATGTTGAGAGTGTCCAATCCATCTGCCAGGGTTCAATTTTCCTGCCTCTATCAACTCTTTTTCTCCCTCTTCAATAGTTGGATAGTAGAGAATTTTATCAACTTTATTTTCTAAATAGAAGTTTAAAAGTTCATAGCCACAATGGTTCAAATGAACTCCATCAGTTGTGTATCTATTAGCAATCAAATCCTTATCTAAAAATTTATTATAAATATCAAAGAACTCATCTTTATATAGCTCTTGCAACTTTTTATTTAAGATAATAGAGCATCTATTTACTCTTATATCATCAGTTGGGAGCATACTTATCAATAGTAGCTTTTTAAATCTTTTTTTCAATTCAGTTACACATTTTTTATAATAATCTAAAGTATAATCTAACTCATATCCACATAGAATATCATTAACTCCTACCATCAGTATTCCCAAATCCCCATCTAAATTCTCAAGCTCCTCTAGTTGCCAAAAGACATCTCTAGTTCTATAACCAGCTTGTCCATAGTTTATATATGATAATTTTCTATTCCATTCAACAATGCTATCACCAAAAATAACAATTTTTTTCATATGTTCTCCTTTTATATTTAATAAAAAATCTTTGTTATTAAAATCTAAAATAAAATAATCTATCCCTAACATCAAGTTGATGTAATTTGGAAGTGAATATTAGAAGCTCTTAGCGAGATGAAGTTAAGAAAATGCAACGTGTTTGAGGCGAAGCCGAGTTTTGCATTTTCAACGGAATAAGCAATAGAGATTCTTTATTCACTGACATGGAAGCAACTTGATGTTAAAAAGAACTTTAGATAACTAAAATTGACTAATTAACATAAATAATAAAGGTACTTTATCAAAACCTAACGATACACTGGAAAATTAAATTTAATGAGATATATTATATTTTTTTGATAAAATATCTAAATTTTTTATCTTATTATAACATTTTTTTAGTTAAAAAATAACTTCCTATTAAAAATCTTATCTACTAGAAATATTGTTTGTAAATAGAAATTATGTTATAATTTTAATAACTTAATAGAGGTTTAAAGGGATATGAAGTGCAAATAGTTAAAATTCTCAAAAGGGGGATGAGGATATATGAATAAGCAGTTACAAGCAAATTTTCTTATTGTATTAGTAGCATTATTTTGGGGATCAACCTATTTTTTAACTAAAATGGCAGTTGCAGAGTTAGAACCTTTTAATCTTACTGCTCTTAGATTTGGAACAGCTTTTATTATAACGGCTCTATTTTTCTTTAAGAGAATAAGAAAAGCTGATAGAACAGTTATAAAATACTCTATTATTTTGGGAGTATTAGCAGTTATTGCAGTTTTGTCCATGACTTTTGGGGTACAGTATACAACTGCTTCAAATGCTGGTTTTCTTATTAGCTTATCGGTGGTTATGATACCTTTGATCTCTGTTGTAGTTTTAAAGAAGAGGATTAAGGTTAAACTTCTTTTAAGTGTTATTTTAGCAACTATTGGTATAGTTTGCCTTACACTTAATGAGCAACTTACAATAAATAAGGGAGATATATTGTGTATACTTTGTGCCACTTCCTTTGCTGTACAGGTGCTGATTATGGAGAGAATACCAAAATCTGCTGACTCAGTAGCTATTGGTGCATTGCAACTGGGAATAACTGCTGTGGTTAATTTTATTCTTTCTTTTTTCTTGGAAAATTTCACTGTGCCAAGTGATTTGAAAGTGTGGGGAGTAATAGTGATACTTGGGGTGTTTTGTACTGCTTTTTGTTATATAATACAGATATATGCTCTAAAAAATACAAGTGCAATTCAAGCTGGAATAATACTGTCACTCGAGCCTGTATTCTCTGCTATATTTGCTTATATTTTTCTTGGGGAGTTGTTATCTAAACAAGGATATATAGGGGCTATACTTCTATTTATAAGTGTTATACTAGCTGGGATAGTGTAAATTTTTCATTTTACTCAAAATTAAGTTATTTACTTTAAAGTTTAATTTTTATAATACTAAGTTATCTTTTTAAGTTCAATTAACAAAACTTATATTTTAAATATCAGCTAAATTCCATGTCAAAGAATAAAGAGAGAGTAACACTCATCT
>JADYUE010000051.1 GCA_021531615.1 Fusobacterium varium
AAAGGTACTTTGTCAAAACCTAGCAATGTGCTAGATAACTGAGCTTAGTTAGCTAAATTATAGTTTAAAATAATATAAAAGGAGCTAAATTTATTATCTAGCTCCCTCTAAATTTCTATTATTTTTTTAAATTAGGCATAGTTTGTGCTAATATTTTGTCCATTTCTTCTGTCATCTCTTTATTAGCTTCTAAGAATTTTTCAACATCTCCAGTTATTTCAATAGTTTCAATAATATCCCCTTGTTGAACTTTATTTACTACTTCTTGATCTTCAGGAGCTACAACTTCACCAAAAATTGTATGTTTATAGTTTAACCAATCTGTTGGTACATGAGTAATAAAGAATTGTGATCCGTTTGTTCCTGGTCCTGCATTAGCCATAGCTAATTTACCTGGTACATCAAATACAACCTCTTGTTTAAACTCATCACCAAATTGATATCCTGGTCCTCCAGCACCTGTTCCTGTAGGATCTCCTCCTTGAATCATAAAATCAGCTATTACTCTATGGAATTTAAGTCCGTCATAATATCCTCTTCTTGATAAGTGTACAAAGTTTGTAACTGTCATAGGAGCAACCTCAGGTAAAAGTCTTAGGTTAATATCTCCTTTTGATGTTTTTATTTTAGCATTTAATACTAAATTTTCCACTATTTTTCCCTCCTTAATATCTAACTTAGCTCCTGCTCCTTTTTTAGAGTGGTATAAAAACCCTCCAACTATTATAAGTAACAAGATTACTATTTTTACCATTTTCATTTTCTCCTCCACAATTGTATCATAAATTTTAAAAAACTCTTAATCTTTTTTCATAACCTCATTATAAGTTTTTAACATCTCATCTTTTGAAACAGTTCCATAGATCTCATAATACCATTCTGAATCTAATTTTTTCTTCAATAGATCTATCTTATCTTGAACTTTAAAAACTTTACTTTCTAAATTTCTATACTCCTCTCTTATAGGTTGAAGTTGATAGATATATTCTATCTGCTCCTCTTCCTGTATAGCATTTTTCATAAGCATAGAAACTCTTTCTTCTTCATCTAGCACCTTAGAAACTCTTTCTAAAAGATCATATTTTGTTTTTTCTAATTCTTTTTTCTCATATTGGAAAAATCTTTTTATTACCTCTGCTCCTGAATCTCCTTTTAATTTTTCTCTTAAAGTCAATTGAGATTCAATATACTCTTTAGAAAGATTATTTTTTATCATTATATTTTCTATATGCTCTCTTATTCCAGTAAGTTCTTCCTCTTTAAACTCTTTTATTCCCTCTCCAGTAAGTCCACCATAAAGTTTCTCATACTTCTCTATAACATCTTTTTCTAGTATTTCTGCCCCTGACAAATCTCCTATCTCTCTCAACTGCTTCATCTTATTATCAGTTAATTTTAGAACTTGTAGTATAACCTCTATACAAAATTTTAATAAGTGATTATCTGTTATTTTTTCCATCTTTCTCTCCATAATATTGGTAGTAACGACACTCAATTCCACCATTATATAATTTTCTATTTTTAGTAGCTTTTTTACCAAAAGCCTTTTCAAACTCTTCATAAGATGTGATTATATAGTAAGACCACTTAGGAAGTCTCATTCTACAAATATCTCCTAAAAGTCCATATAATCTCTCAACTGCTTCTTTATCTAATAATCTATCTCCATAAGGAGGGTTAGTTATTAGACAACCTTGTCTCTCTTCCATTTCAAGATCTAAGAAATTTTTACATTCTAATGTTATCTCTTCTTCAACACCAGCTTTCTTAATATTCTCTCTAGCAATTTCAATAGTATCAGCATCTATATCTGAACCAAATATTTTTACCTCTTTTTCATAATCCTCTTGTGAAAAAGCTTCATCTCTAACCTCTATCCAATCATTTTCTGGAATAATACTCCATCCTTCTGAAACAAAGTTTCTATTTGCCCCAGGAGCAATATTTCTAGCTATCATTGCTGCCTCTATAAGAATAGTTCCTGTTCCACACATTGGATCTACTAAAGGTCTATCTCCACCTTTCCATCTTGAAAGTTTTACAAGAGCTGCTGCCATAGTTTCTTTTATTGGAGCCTCATTTTTTATAGCTCTATATCCTCTCTTATGAAGTCCCTCTCCACTTGTATCAATCATAACAATAAAAATATCATTGTGAGCTTGAATTTTTATTGCATAACGAGGTCCATCTTCATAAAAATACTCTTTCTTATACTTCTCTTTTAATTTTTCAACAATAGCTTTCTTAGTTATTCTTTGGATATCTGATTTAGAAAAAAGTTTCGATTTTACAGAACTTACCCAACTAACAGGAAACTCTCCATTTTCTGGAATATAGTTTTGCCAATCTATCTTCTTTATATTTTTAAACAGTTCATCAAATGTAAAAGCTTTAAACTCTCCCATCTTAACAAAAACTCTATCTGCACATCTTAAATGTATATTTGCTTTAGGAATATCTCTAACTGTTCCGTCAAATTCAACTCTTCCATTAAAAGTCTTTACATTTTTAAACCCTAACTCTACACACTCATCTCTCACTATACTTTCAAGTCCCATTGTACTTGATGCTATTAAAGTTATATTTTCCATTTACTCTCCTTCAAATTTGTTACTTTTTTCCTCTGCTTTTTTTAACTTTGCTAAATAAATAAGTTTAATTATTCCAAATGCTGGAACTCCAAAAAACATTCCCACTGGTCCCATTAAACTTCCACCTATAAGTACTGCTACAACTACCCAAAAAGTGCTCATTCCAACAGTTTCACTTACTATTTTTGGCCCTATTACCCAACCATCAAAAGTTTGAGCTATTATCATAGCTAAAAATAGATAAAATACTTTTATTGGTTCTACTAATGCAACTAGAAATATTGCTATAACTCCAGCTACAAAAGAACCTATATATGGAATCATATTTCCTATTCCTATCATAATTCCACTTAAAAGAGCATAGGGAACATTACAAATTAATAGTACAGCAAAAGTTACAGCTCCTACTATTCCTGATGTAATCATTCTACCCCAAACATAATTTAGTAGTACTTGTCTTGAAGAGTTTAAAAACTCACTATACTCTTTTCCTCTCTCATTTCCAAAACATATTTTTAAAACATTATCTTTAAAATTTATAAAATATCTCTTATCAATTAAGATAAAAAATGCTAGAAAGAAACCTATAAGAAATTTTCCTATAGCTACTAGCCACCACATAATATTCATTACAACAGTAAAACTATACTCCTGAATCTTTCCTATATTTTTCTTAAAGAATGTTATAATATTATTTTCAATCTGCTTCTCTCCAATTACCAATATATTTTTCTCTTTTAAATACTCTATACATTGTGTTATTGTACTTCCAATTTTATCTTGCATCATTGGAAATTTACTATATAACTCTTTAAAGCTTTTTCCAAGTTCAGGTAGAACAAGCCCTATAAATCCTGCTACTAAAATTACCACTAATAAAAAAGTTAAACATACTGATTTTAATCTGCTTAACTTTGTTTTTTCCTCTATCTTAGTAACTACTGGATCTAAAAATATCGTTATAAATAGAGCATAAATAACTGGTACAAGATATCCTATATAGGTAGAATATATCTCCTTTAATGCCTCATATCTTTGAAAGAAACTTTGAATTAAAATTAAAACAATCCCTATTCCTATTATCTTAAAATAGCTTAGTTTTTTATTCATCTGTAATACTCCTATCTAACTATAAAGTCTATATCATCGCTGTCTGTATTATCTCCCTTATTCCCAACTATTTTTATCAATAATCTATCAGGAACTCCTATTATAACCTCTCCTGGATCCTTTATCCACCCTTGTTTTACATTCAATTTTAAAGGTGAGTTAGAGCTTGTAACTCTTACCATATTATCTTTAAATTTAACATTTACTCCACCTATATTGGTGTCTACAAAAATATCTCTCTCCTCTTTTTGTAAAGGATATACATATTTTAATTCGCTATCTACATAGATTTCAACTTTTGAGGCTCTTTCTTGAGAAAGATTCATTATTTTTAATCCAAGCCCAGTAAAAAATATTATAAAAAAAGAATATATTATTAAATCTCCAATTTTAAAGTACTTTCTTTTTCTCCTCATATTGCTCCTTTTTTATAAATTAGATACTCCTATTCTCTCTCCCATATAAACTTTTGTTTCTATTCCCTTTTGAGTATTTTCTAAAAGATCTTTATCTATCTGTATTTTTCCCTTTTCAAAAACTAAGATACAAGTTGATCCACCAAAATAGAAATACCCTTTCTCTTCTCCCTTATTTACAAAAGAGTTTGCCTTATAAGTTTGAGTTATTCCCCCTACCATTGTAGCTCCAACTTCAAACATTGCTATATCTCCAAATTTTTCTGTTTTTAAAATAGAATATTCTCTCTTATTTTCACAGAAAATTCTAAAATTTTGTTTTACAGCATGAGTGGATACAGAGTAATACCAACCATCTATAAGTTTGCTTTCACTTATATTTCCATCTGCTGGGAAGTGAAATCTATGATAATCTACTGGAGCTAATCTTATAATAACAAATACTCCATCTTCATATTTTTTTTCCAAATCTTTATCTCTAAAAAACTCTTCTAAAGAGAATTTATCTCCTTTAACAAAAAATTTATCCTTATCTTTTATATTTTCATAAGCTAATATCTTCCCATCTGCTGGAGATACTAATACATCTTCTGAATAATCTATTTTTCTAGCTCCTACTTTTAACTCTCTGTAAAAGAAATCATTAAAAGATGTAAACTCCTCAACTTTCTTTTTAGCCTCACTGATATTTATCTCTGCTTCCTCTATAAAAGGTACAATTTTTTTACATGATTCAGGAAGTGACATCTTTCTACCATAAAACTCTGTTAAAAATTTCTTTTTAACTACAAGATTTAATGGTAATTCCCCTAATGGATTATAATATAAAAATTTAAGATACTTTTCTCCTGGAACTTTCTCTGTAAGAATCTCTCCAGTTTTTCTTTCTATATACTTTATTTTACTAAATTTCACCTTTTCTCCTTTTATTTTTATAAATTACTAGCATTTTTGTCCAAAAATCTATATAATAACCTTATATCATATCTTACAAGGGAGGAATTTATACAATGAACAAAATAGCTCTTATAGCTCATGACAATATGAAAGATGATATTGTTGCTTTTGCTAAAAAACATGTTGATTTCTTTAAAAATTATGAACTTGTTGCTACTGGAACAACAGGAAAGAAAATTATGGAGGCTACTGGTTTAAATATTCACAGATATCAATCTGGACCTATTGGTGGAGACCAACAAATAGGTGCTGAAATAGCTACTAACAATATTTTAGCTATTTTCTTTTTAAGAGATCCTCTTACAGCACAACCTCACGAACCAGATATCTCTGCTCTTATCAGATTAGCTGACGTTCATAAAATACCAATTGCAACTAATATCTCAACTGCTGAATTATTAGTTAAAGCTTTATCACTTTAATGTCTATTATGACTCTCATCCTATTTAGAATGAGAGTCATTTTTTGTTACTTCTGACTTTATAGTTTTTATCAAATCATATTTTAATTTTATAAGATCTTCTGATAAGTCTACTTTATATTTATGAGGATTTTCAAGTCTTTTTCTTTCTTCTGAAATCTTTTCTAAACTATCAAGATAGTATCTTTGAGATCCTAGCACATCAAATAATTTTTCATATTCATCTTTTACTATCTCTCCAGATTTTACATATTCTCTAGTTAATTTCTTAACTGAATATTCTCCAGATTTTAGATTACTAAATTTAAACTCATATTTTTCATCTCTAATAGTTATATCTTTACCTTCAGTTAATTTTTCTTTATCCTTGTCATCTCTCACTAAAGTTACAAGGTCAGCATATGCTAATCCATCTTTATCATATATTCTGTAAACTTCTTTAAATCCTGGGTTTGATATTTTAATAATATCTTCTGATAATTTTATAACTGGCTCTTTATCTATCTCTACAATTTTGTATACTCCACCAAAACAAGGATTTGATTTGCTAACTGCTATCTCATCTCCAACACCATAGACATCAGCACAAACTCCTTGCTCTCTCAATGATCTTATTAATTCCTCGTTTAGTGAGTTAGTAAGGAAAATTTTAGCCTTCTTCAATCCTGCTTCATCAAGTAAAGCTCTACATTTTTTAGATAGATATGCTAAGTCTCCAGAATCTATTCTAACTCCATAAATCCCATTGTATGAATCATCTATTCCACAAGCTTTAAATGAATCTATCGCATTTTTTATACCTATTCCTAAAGTATTGTATGTATCTATAAGAAGTACTAAAGCATTTGATTTTCTATTTCTTCTATGTTTAATGAAAGTATCAAAAGCTTCTCTTTCAGCATGACTTCCAACACCAAAAGTTTGTATATATGAGTGAGCCATAGTTCCTATACTTGGAATACCATATTTATATTCTGTTACTAAGTTTGAATGACTTGTACAACCACCTATAACTGCTGCTTTATTTCCTGCAACTGCACTATCAAAACCATGTGCTCTTCTGCTTCCAAATGATGATACTTGCACTGGATAAGCTGCTCTTGTTACTCTTGATGCTTTAGTAGCTATTGCCATTTGCATATTGATTATATTTAAAATAGGTGTTTCTAAAATTTTAGCTTGAATTAATGGAGCTTTAATTGTTATTACTGGTTCATTAGGATATGCTATCTCTCCATCTCTCATAGCATACATGTCCCCAGTGAATTTTATTTTTGAAAGATATTCTACTAAATGTTCCTCGTGAATAAGTTTAGAAAAATACATTCTCTTCTCCTCTTCACTTGTATTATTCATAATCTCAATTAGATTGACTACCTCTTGTACTCCTGAAACAACTGCAAATCCACCATCTTCAGTCTTTCTAAAAAACACATCAAAAACAGCTTCTTTTTCTTCCATATGTTCCATTAAAAAAATATCACTTTCTGTGTATTGATATCTATCTGAGTTTATAACTTTTGCAAACTCTGTTAAAACAATTTCCTTATCCATATTTTTATTACCTCTTCTCTTTATTTTAATTTAATTTCATACATTTTATCTTAATAATTATATCATTTATTTTTTGTTTTTCCAAATTCTTATTGTAAAACTTGCAAAAATTCATAATTTGTAATAAAATTAATAAAAAATATGTTGAGGTGAAAGAATGAAAGCTGTTATTCAAAGAGTTAAATACTCTAGCGTTACTGTTGATGGAAAAAAAATAGGAGAGATTCAAAATGGACTTCTTGTTCTTTTAGGAGTTACTCATACAGATAGTGAAAAAGAAGTTAATTGGTTAGCAACTAAAATTAAAGATCTTAGAATTTTTGAAGATGAAGATGGAAAAATGAATCTAGGATTGGAAGATATTAAAGGAGAACTTTTAGTAATCTCTCAATTTACTCTATATGGAAACTGCATCAAAGGACGTCGTCCAGGGTTTACTGATGCTGCTAGACCTGATCTTGCAAAACCTCTTTATGAAAAATTCCTTGAAAAATGCAGAAGCTTTGGTATAAAAACTGAATGTGGAGAGTTTGGAGCAGATATGAAAGTTGAGCTTTTAAACGACGGACCTGTTACTTTAGTAATTGATACAAAGGATGTTGCTAATCTTAAATAGATGTAGCTACTCAGCTGTGTGTAAAGTTTATAAAAGATTGTCTAGTTCAAAGTTCAATTTTTATAATACTAGGTTATCTTTTAAAGTTCAGTTTTCAAAACTTATATTTTTAATATCAACTAGCCTTCATACTAAAGAATAAAGAATCCCTAGGCTTATTCCGTTGAAAATGCAAAACTCAACTTCGTCTCAAACACGTTGCATTTTCTTAACTGCATTTCGCTAAGGGATTCTAATATTCTCTAGTGAATTACGGCTTTAGTTGATATTGGGATAAAATTTTGATTTTTATAATATTTATAGGTAATAGGTGAGTAGTTACAAATAGATAAAGTTAAAGAGACTGTTTAAATTGATACTCATAAAAATCAATTTTTACAGTCTCTTTTTTTACTTACTTTTTTCAATCTGATTTACATATTCATATATTCTTTTCTCTAGCCAATAAACTTTAGAAAATAGTGATGCAAAACCAACATGTCCACCATATTTTGGCATCTCAAGAGTAATAAAGCTATTTTCATTTGCCTCTTTTATAGGGTAACACTTCTTAGACATAATAGGATCATCTAAAGGAGTTAAAATTAAAGTTTTTACCTTGATATTTGGAATAAAATTAATACTACTTGTTTTTTCATAGTAATCAATAGCATCTATAAATCCATTATATTGAGCTGTAAAAAGATTATCAAAATCTTCCATATCCTCAACTCTATCCATAAGCTTCATATTTATAACATTAGGAAACATCTCATTTTTTATCTTTACTTTTTCTTTTAATTTTTTTAAAAAATATCTTCTATAAATAAAATTTTCTCTTTTTCTAAATTGTACAGAGTTTGAAACTAACTCACATGGTGGTGACACTGCTACTCCACAAAGAAGATTTTTAGGATACTCTTCCCTCTCTCCCAAATATTTTAAAACTAAATTTGCTCCTAAACTAAATCCTGCTAAAGCAACTTTTTTATATTGAGAAGTCTCCTTTAATGTTGTTTCTAAGTCCTCTGTATATCCCATATGATAGAAAGTCAATTTTCTATTCATCTCTCCACTACAACCACGATAATTTATAGCTAAAACATCCCAACCTCTTTCAGAAAAATATCTAGCTGTTCCCTGAATATATTTGCTTCTTGAACTTCCTTCTAGTCCATGGCACAAAACAATTACCTTATCATTTCCATTTTTTATCCAGTCTAAATCTAAAAAGTCTCCATCAGGGGTATCTATTCTCTCTCTCTTATATTCTATATTTATTTTTCGAAAAAGAGTTGGAAAACATGTATTAATATGTTTATTTCCAAATAAAAAGCAAGGTTTGTATTCTAACATTTTTTATTAAATCCTCCTATTTTAATAACAAAATCCTCTTTTTCTTAATTTATTTTTCAAAAAAAGTGTTGCTTTTTATCTCTTCGAAAAAATCTCAAACTTTTTATAAGAGGATCTTATAAATCCAGAAAAAATTTTATACTATTTACTAGATTAAGTCAATTATTTATTTTTATAAATAACTAAGTTTTATAATTTTATATTGATTTTTTTATATTTCAATGTTATTGTAACTACATAGAGAGCTTTATTTATAATTTTGAAAGGATGTTTATGAGAAAAAGAAAGTTGTTTTTAATTTTTTTTCCTTTAATATTAGGAATTACAATTTACATATTATATAGAAGTAGAAATCTATTTTATTTTAAAATTTTACATACAACATTTTTAAAAGATCCCATTCTGCAAATACGTACCTTTGCTAAAATATATCGAAGATTTTTTTCCACTTGGGTTGTCTATTCTCTACCAGATGGATTATGGTTATTCTCTTTTGGTGCAGCCCTGTTGATAGATAGAATCTTTTATTTCTATAATTTTGTTGTATTTACTAGTATCTTTATTTTTATGATTTTAATTGAATTCCTACAACTGTTTTTAGGTGGACATGGAACTTTTATAGGAACTTTTGATAAAGCTGATCTTGTTTGTTTTACTCTAGGTTACATATCTATTGTTCTAATTTCAAATTGTATACACAAATCTAATAAACCAGATAAAAAACTGTTTACTTTTGAAAATAAGAAAAAAGAGTTTCTATATAACATTAAAATTATTATAATATTTGCTATTCTTGGAGTTCTTCCTAGTTTGTTTTAAAAACTAAGAGGAACTCTTTTTTTCTATATCTAATATTAGAATTTTAAACTCTTTTCCTTTAAAATATAAAAAAAGCTGAAGAAATCAACGTATAATATCATTGAGTTTCAACAGCTTTTTATGATTAATTATTATCTATTTTTAATTTTTGGGAAATATTTAGTATGAAGTAATTCATGTGCTTTGTGGCTTAATGGATAATCTAAATATTTTTCATATAATGCTTTTACATAAGGGTTATCATGTGATCTTCTTATTTTTAAGCTTCTATCAATATTATTTAATCCTTCTGCTCTAGCTTCAAGAACTGCCTGTTTTTTAATAGCTTTAGGCTGTCCTCCTCCACCGATACATCCCCCTTTACATGCCATAATCTCTATAGCATGGAAGAATTCTTCTCCTGCTCTGATTTTGTCAAGCATTTTTGCTGCTTCTTCTAATCCATGAGCAATACCGATTCTTAATTCAATATGTCCAATAGTAAGTTCAGCTGCTCTGAATCCTTCCCATCCTCTTAATTCTTTAAATTCAATCTCTTCAAGAGGTGTTCCAGTGATCATTTCAACTGTACTTCTTGTAGCAGCCTCAATAACTCCTCCAGTTCTTCCGAAGATGATTCCAGCTCCTGAGTATTCTCCTAATGGATTATCAAATTCCATCTCTTCAATATCTTTAAGATCAATTCCTGATTCTTTAAATATTTTTATAAGTTCTCTAGTAGAGATTACATAGTCAGTATCATAGTTATCTCCTCTTGAGAATTCTGGTCTTGCAGCTTCATATTTTTTAGCTAGACAAGGCATTATTCCAACTACTGATACTCTTTCTCTCTTATATCCAAGCTCTTTAGCCCAAATATCTTTTGCTATTGTAGAGAATATTTGCATTGGTGATTTTGCTGATGATGGTACATCTAGCATATCTGGGTAGTTTTGTTCAATGAACTTAACCCATGCTGGACAACAAGAAGTTAGTATTGGAAGTCTTACTGTGTCGTCACCTTTGTAGTATCTTTCTAATCTTTCTTGGAACTCAGATGCTTCTTCCATTACTGTTATATCAGCAGCCCATGTAGTATCAAATACATAGTCTACACCTAATTTCTTTAAAGCTCCTACTAGTCTTTTTTCTACGTTTGTTCCTGGTTCAAATCCAAAAGCTTCTCCAATTGCTACTCTTACTGCTGGAGCTACTTGAACAACAACAAGTCTGTTTGGTGTTGCTAAATCTTTTAGAAGTTTCATTGTATGATCTCCTTCAAAGATTGCTCCTACTGGACATGCAGCAACACATTGTCCACAGTGAGTACATTTATCTGTATCAAGAACGTGTTTTTCTTTTAATTTTCCACTAATACATTTTACTGGACAAACTCTTGCACAAGCAGTACATCCTATACATTTATCAGTAATTCTGAATTTTAATAGGTGAATACATTGTCCAGCACTACATTTATGCTCTTCAATATGTTCTTCTATCTCTTCGTAGAACTCTTCTTCTTCTATACATTCTAAAACTAGGTTGTGTTTTTGATTTAATTTAGTTTTAATAGTTTCTGAAAGGTATCTAAGTAAGTATACATCTCTCATATTAGCTTTACCTTTAGAAATTCTATCAAGTATTCTCCAAATTCTTTCAATCTCTTCTTTTACAGCTGTATAAGTTTCATATTCACTGCTTTCTATTTTACTCATTAAGAACTCTACATAGAATTTAGCAAATGAAACTATACAATCTTCTTCAGATAAAATTATTATGTTTCTGTCTATTCCTTCTGGGAAAAGAGAAAAATCAATAGCTTTATCTAAACCACTTTTAGTTAAAAATCCTCCGAAAGGTAATCCAAATTGAGCAGCTTTAAAACTTTTTTTATTTTTTATTCCTCCAGCTAACCCAATAACGTCATTTAATGTTGCATTTTCTGGTATTTCAATCATTCCTGGATTGTTTACTCTTCCTGCAACAACTACCATTCTATTGTTATTTTCAATAACATTTTTTTCTTCAAGATTTTCAGCAGTTGAGAAAACTGATCCAAATGAACTTTGAAGTATCATACTTTTATTTGACATTTTGCCTCCTATTGTATTTTAAATTTATTTAATTTCTTTTTTCCGATTTGTAAATTCATACTTAACTAAAATATATTTATTACTATTTTATCAAAAAAATAATAAATTTCAAGTAATTTTTTTATTTTCTAAAAGATATTATATTTTTTAGGTTTCTTTAATATATTAGATCATTTTTTTATCTGTTTTTCGCTCTTATTTTTATCATTTTATGTTTTATTCTAATTAACAAAATTAAAAAAATGAATTTACTAAAACACTTAAAAATACAACAACCATTATTTTAAACATTAAAACTTTTTGATAAATTGGCATTTTTAAAGTTTCAGCATAATGTTTTAATGTTAAATATCCTCTATATTTCTTTTGTTGATTTAAAAATAGATATGCATCAAATGTCACTACCAATAAAATGGTATAGACGATATTCATCCCTCTGCCCTCCTTAATATTTAAAAAAGCTGACTAAAAAGTCAGCTCTAGTTTTAACCTCTGTAATAAATAGTAAGACCTTTTAAAAAGTTTCTTATATATTTATCTCCACACTCTCTATAGTTTTTATGATCCTCTTTTCTAAATAGTGCACTTAGCTCTGATGAAGACAACTCTAATCCAGCTAGCTTAAAAATTTCAAGCATATTTTCACTTCTAAAAGATAATGCTATTTTCAACTTTTTTAAAATGATGTTATTTATATTGTTTTTATTCATTTTTGTAGGTTGATGAGCTGGTTCTCCAGGTTTTTCCTCTTGTTTTCCTCTTTTTAAGATAATCAATCCATCTAGAAAAGCTTCTAATGTCTTATTGTTACACTTTTCAAATCCCTCTTCTCCCTCTCTTTTAAGAAGGTTTAAAAGCTCTTCATGAGTCATTTCACAACCCATAGATTTAAAAATTTGAAGCATTGTATTATCTTTAATATTTAATGCATATCTCACTCTTCTAATTATATCATTATTTAACATAGTTCCTCCATACTGACTATTCTATCTTCCAATTTTTTATTCTCTATAATTGTACCCTATTTGCTACTTTTTGTCAATTTAGAAGTAATTTTAAATAAAAAGAATAGTCCAAATCTGAACTATTCTTTAGTTTTATATTATTTCTATACATTTGGCGCTCCCATGAGGGATCGAACCCCAAACCCTCTGATCCGAAGTCAGATGCTCTATCCAATTGAGCTATGGAAGCTATTTATTATCTTTCTGCTATAAGTTTAGCTGCCATCTCTTGAGCTACTGCTTCTAATCTAGCTCTATCTCCAGCTTTTGGAGTTCCTTTAACTTCTACTGATTCTCCTACAACTTCAATTCCTTTTAATTTTTCAGCGAAGGCTTCTATTCCTCTTACTCCTCCACCACTCCACATCATTGTTCCAAAGATTCCTAGATATCTATTTTTTAATCCATAGTTTTCTAATTTGTGTAGTAATGGTTGTACTTTTGGATATACTGAGTTATTATGTGCACAAGATCCAATAATAAGTCCTTTATATTTCCAGATTTCTGCTATGATAAATGAATGATCTGTTTTTGAAGCATCATAAATTTTTACTTCTGTTATTCCTTGAGCATTTAATTCTCTTCCAAGAATTTCTGCCATTTTAGCAGTATTTCCATACATACTTCCGTAAACAATTACTACTCCCTCTTTTTCAGGTTGTAATTGTGCCCATGTACTGTATAGAGAAATTACTCTAGCAATATCTGTTCTCCAGATAAGTCCGTGTGAAGGACAAATCATTCTTATTTCTAATCCACCTAATTTTTTAATAGCAGCTGTTACTTGAACACCATATTTTCCAACAATATTAGAATAGTATCTTCTCATTTCATCAATATAGAAATCAAAGTTTACTTCATCATCAAAAATTCCTCCATCAAGAGCTCCAAATCCTCCGAAAGCATCATTTGAGAAAAGGATTTTATCAGTAGTATCATATGTAACCATTGATTCTGGCCAGTGTACCATTGGTACCATAGCAAATGTTAATTTGTGGTTTCCTAAATCTAAGATATCTCCTTCTTTAACTGTTACAAAGTTTTCATCTGGAAATTCCATATTGAAAGCTCTTAACATTCCTAAAGTTTTAGCATTTCCTACTACTTTTACATTTGGGAAAACTCTTAAAATATCTTTTAATCCACTTGAATGATCTGGTTCTACGTGGTTAATGATGATATAGTCTAGATCTTTTCCATCTAATCCTAATAAAAGTTTTTCAATGTAAAGTGATGCACTTCCAAATTCAACAGCATCAATTACACAAGTTTTTTCATCTTTGATAAGATATGAGTTATATGATACTCCAAAAGGTAAAGGCATATAATTTTCAAATCTTTCTGTCTTTCTATCGTTAACTCCTATCCACGATATATCTTTTGCAATTCCTGTACAACAATACATTTTTTCCTCCTAAATATTTTAAATAATTTTAAGACATCTCTTTAATATTTACATTTTTATTTATTTCTAATGTTATTGTTAGATTCTATCTATTAGAGTATATCATCTTTTTTAAATTTTCCAAACAAATTATTGAACATATTAAAAAAATTTTAATCTATACCCACTATATATAATATTAAACTTATCAAAATATTTCAACATTTTTTCTTCTTTTTTTATAAAAAGTGAAAAAAATTCCCAAAATTGTGAAAATTGTGATATATTCGTGTGAAAAATCTCTATTTTTTAATTGATAAATATAATACTTCTATATTTTTTCTAACTTTTTATATTGATTTATGATATAATTTTAAAATAATCTATTTTCTAGGAGGAACATTATGAACCCAGTTATCTTTTCCATTGGTAGTTTTGAACTACGATATTATGGATTGATGTATGCTATTGCATTTTTCGTCGGAATTGAAATAGCAAAATATATGGCAAAAGAAAGAAACTTTAACCCCTCTATAATTGAAAACTATGCTTTTGTTGCTATGCTTTCTGGTTTGTTAGGAGGTCGTCTATACTATGTATTATTTAATTTAGATTACTATCTATCAAATCCTAGTGAGATTTTAGCTACATGGCATGGGGGAATGGCTATTCATGGTGGTATTATTGGTGGTATTGTTGGAACTTTTATATATGGAAAAATTAAAAAACTAAATCCTTTAACTTTAGGAGATTTTGCTGCTGCTCCTTTAATATTGGGACAAGCAATTGGAAGATTTGGTAATTTTATGAATGGAGAGATTCATGGAGTTCCTACTTTTACTCCTTGGAGTGTGATTTTTAGTGTTAAACCTCAATTTTATCAATGGTATTCAGAATATTTAAAAATGCCTCTTTTAGAAAAAATTAGTTACAAAGAATTAGTTCCTTGGGGATTGGTATTTCCTACTTCTTCTCCTGCTGGAAGTGAATTTCCAAATATTCCAGTTCATCCAGCTATGTTATATGAACTTGTACTAAATTTTATTGGTTTTTTATTTATCTGGCTTGTTTTAAGAAAACGTCCTAATAAAGCTCCTGGATATTTATGGTGGAATTACATAATTATTTATAGCCTTATTAGAATTTTTGTAAGTTTCTTTAGAGCAGAAGACCTTATGATTTTCAATTTAAGAGCTCCACATCTAGTTAGTATACTTCTTATTATCTTTTCATTTACAATGATTAAATTAGGGGAAATAAAAGCCCACAAATAGAAAAAAGGCAGCTCACACTGCCTTTTTGTAACTACTCAGCTATGTAGTTTACAAAAAAGGGTGTATAATTTTTGGTGTTGGTACTTAAATGTATTAACACCTTTTTTACTTTTTTTCAA
>JADYUE010000052.1 GCA_021531615.1 Fusobacterium varium
TCAGCGTTCATCCTGAGCCAGGATCAAACTCTTCGTTCAATCTATTTTACTCAGTTGCATAACTGATTTTTACACCAATTTATTGTTTGTTGATTTTTATCATCTTTCTCTATTCTGTTGCTAATGTCCTTTTATTTTTCATTTCCGCTTTCCTGCGGTACATTAGTTATAATATCACAAAATTTAGATTTCGTCAATAACTTTTTTTATTTTTTAAAGAAAAAAAGTAAAGGCATTAAATAAGCCGAGTTTTGTATGTGCTGATCATTTATCTAATCCTATAATTGCTTATAGTTTCTAGCAACTTACCCTGAAAGCTGGACGAGCAGCCCTTAACCTTTCCTATTTAGTCTTGCTCCAGAGGGGGTTTACCAAGCTTTCTTAGTCTCCTAAGAAACTGGTGGTCTCTTACACCACCTTTTCACCCTTACCATAATGGCGGTCTATTTTCTGTGGCACTTTCCTTAAAGTTACCTTTAGCAGCCGTTAGCTGCCCTCTTGCTCTGCGGAGCTCGGACTTTCCTCTCCTTGTTACCAAGCAGCGATCAACTTTAATACCTTTTTTTATTTTTTTACTATTTTTTTTCTTTTAACTCTCTTCTCTTTTTTTGAATAGAAAGCACTCTTATTATAATACCAAAAATTACAAAAAATGCAATAGCTATACCACCAAAAATATTAAATTTTTCATTTTTACTGACTTCTTCTTCAATAACTATAGGTTCTTCTATATTTATTTTATCTAAAATTCCATCTATTCCTTCTAAAACTTCTATTGAATATTTTCCAATCTCTCCTTTAGAAAGAGTTCCTTCTGCATTATTTAAAATTAGATTTATATCCTCTTGGTGTTCTTCCACATCAATATCTCTAGAAAAATTTAACTCTATTTTTCCCTTGCTGTTTTCCTCTTTTTTTATATTAAGAATTATAACTTTTTCTGGATCTTCTACACTAAATCCCTCTCCTATTGGAAGAGTATTAACATGTATATGGAGTTTTCTCTTTTCTTCTAATTCTGTTACTTTTTGTTCTACACTAACTTTTTCCTCTTCAGAAAAAAGCTTTAAAGTATCGTTAACTCCTGCATAAGAGTTCCCAATCATTACTATTAATCCAATTACTGTTAAAAGTTTTTTCACTCTTTTCTCCTTAATATATTTCAAAAACAGGTCCATCATTAAAAGTTATAACCTCAATACCCATTCCCTCTATATCTTTCCTTAATAATTCTACAAAACAATTTTCACTTTCAAAATGCCCTATATCAAAAACATTTATTCCTGCTTCTTTGGCATCTAAAGCATCATGATACCCTATATCTCCTGTTATAAATAGATCTGCTCCTAAAGATTTAACTTTTCTCCAATAGCTCATTCCAGAACCATTTATTAAAGCAATTTTTTTTATTGTTTTCTCTCTATTTTCACTAATTATTCTTATATTTTTTATCTCCAAGCTATTTTTAACAAAAGTTGCATATTCATCTATACTCAGCTCTTTTGAAAGTGTATATAGCCTTCCTATTCCAACTTCACTATCAAACTCATTTACATCAATAATCTTTGAATTCTCCACTCCTAATAAATTTAAAATATAATCATTTAAACCATCTTTAGATGAGTCTAAGTTTGTATGCATAGCATATAGTGATCTATTATTCTCTATAAGTTTTATTATTTTTCTTCCTAAATTATCCATTGTTGTTATAGTTTTTACTGGTTTAAAAATCATAGGATGATGTGTAATTATTAATTCTGCTCCATTCTTTATTGCATTTTCAATGGCTTTATCTGTGGCATCAAGAGAAAGTTGAACTTTCCTTACCTCTTGATTTAACTTTCCAACAATCAATCCTACATTGTCCCAGTTTTCTGCATTTGCTTTAGGATATTTTTTTTCTAAATTTCCAATTATATCTTTTACTTTTAAAATCATAAAGTTATCTTCCCTTCAACAGTTGAAAGAATTAAAAGTGCTTCTTGGAAAAGAGTTTCTCCTTGTCCTTTTTCTAGCCCTAATTTTTCCTCTATCTCATATATAGAGTGTCTCTTATCTTTTCCAAACCCAAAATAAAGATTTAAAATCTCTATATGTCTTAAACTTAATCTATTACTTAAGTTAAAAAAGTTTATTTTTTTATCAACTAATCTCTCTCTCTTTTCAATAGCTTCAATACTTGGTAAAAGATCTTCCTCTTTTAGATAAACTTCCCCATGTTCATGCTCTTCTTCATGCTCATGGTGATGCTCTTTTCCAAAGTTTTCTTTTTTAGTTTTAAAGTAGTTCATAAACTCATATTTTATATCTTCTACTTTGCTTTGAATAAATAAAACCATCTCTTTTATTATCCAAAATCTACAATAGTTTTTAAATTCTCCATCTTCCTCTACATTATAATTTGATATAGCTTTCATAAGTCCAACTGTTCCCTCTTGAACAATATCCATATAAGCTATTCCCTCTCTAATATAGTTAAATCCTATTGAGGCTACCTCTCCTAAATATTTTATTACAATCTCTTCACTATCTTCAATATTTTTTAATTGCTCTTTTTCTTTCTCTTCACTTATAACTTCTAAATTAGCTATCTCATCAAGATAATCTATAACAGTTTCCTCTGTAAACTCTTCCATATCTTCTAGCTCTTTTAATTTTATATTTTCAACAACAACTTCAACTTCTAAATCCCTATTCTCTTTTAAAAACTCTTTAAATTTCTCATCTTCAGAATATTTATCTATTATAAGTTTTTCTAAATCTTTTAATTTAATACTTTTCATTCTATCCTCCACTAAAGAAATAGGAGCATAAATGCTCCTATTCCCCTTATACTTTAAAATCCTCTAATTTTTTTCTTCTGCTTGGATGTCTTAATTTTCTTAGAGCTTTTACCTCTATTTGTCTGATTCTCTCTCTTGTTACTTTAAAGATTTTTCCAACTTCTTCTAGAGTTTTAGGAGAACCATCATCTAATCCATATCTATATCTTAAAACTCTCTCTTCTCTACTACTTAATGTATTTAATACTCCATCAAGTTGTTCTCTCAATAAAGATCTATTAGTTAATTCATAAGGATTTAACATTTTTTGATCCTCAACAAAATCTCCAAGTTCGCTATCCTCTTCACTTCCTACTGGAGTTTCTAATGATATAGGATCTTGGTTCATCTCTTGTATAGCTTTTACCTTTTCAACTTCCATTCCTAATCTTTCAGCTAATACTTCTGGAGTTGCATCTTTTCCTGTTTCTTGAAGATAGATTCTAGCTTCCTTTTTAATCTTATTGATAGTTTCTATCATATGAACTGGGATTCTAATTGTTCTACCTTGATCTGCAATAGCTCTTGTTATAGCTTGTCTTATCCACCACGTTGCATAAGTTGAGAATTTATATCCTTTTGTATACTCAAATTTCTCAACTGCTTTCATTAGACCTATATTTCCTTCTTGAATTAGATCTAACAGTTTTAAACCTCTATTAGTATGTTTTTTAGCAATACTTACAACAAGTCTTAAGTTAGCTTCAACTAATTGTTTTTGTGCCCAATCATCACCTTCAAGAGCTCTCTTAGCATATTCAAGCTCTTCATCGTGACTTAATAGAGGGATTTGTCCAATCTCTCTCAAATACATTTTTATAGGCTCATCAACTTTCATATCTCCAGATAGATTAAATAGATCATCACTTATTAATTCATCTTCATTGATCTCTTCTAATTCCTCAGGATTAAAATGATCAAAATCATCTAAATCATCTACTCTATCATCAATAAAGTCATCTATCTCATCATCTTCAGGGAAATCCTCTTTCTCTATTACTTTTATCTCTTCTTCTTCTGGAGCTGGCATCGGTTTTGTTTTCGCTTTAGCTTTAGATTTTTCTTTTGTTTTTAAAGCAGTAACTAGTTTCTTTTCTCTATCTATATCTTCTTTTCTAACGATTTTTATCCCTTGTTCCATCATTCCAGTTATCAATTGTTCTATTTTATCAACTGGAAAATCACTCTTTAGCTCATCGTTTATCTCTTCATAAGTTATACACTTATTTTCCATAGCTTTTCTGACTAAAGAAAGAACTTTTTCGTTTTTTATAAAATCCCTCATTATCTGAAGCCTCCTCTAAAAATTTATAGATTAATTATTTCTTCATACTCTTTATATATATCCAATACTTTAGAGAAATTTCCTGCCCTGCTTAACTGCATCTCTATACTCTTTATTTTCATGAAACGGCTCAAATTCTCTCTATTTTTCATCTGTTCCTTTATCTCTATCCTAAACCATGAGACAAAAATCTCTTCTAATAACTTTTGTGTCTTTTCTTCATCAGAAAAATCATTTATTGCTAAACATACAACTATTTCCCACTCTTCAGTTTCAGATTTTGTTAATTCTATCTCATCTTTTATCTCTTTTATAAGATTCTCTATATCTTCTTCATTTCTTTCAAGATACGAAAATATTTTTTTAGTAAGTGACCCTCTTATATTTTTATTTTTAAAATATTGAAAGTAATTTTTATCTTTAACTATTAAAGCTAATGTTAACTCTTCTAACAATGGAGCTGCTGCTTCTCTTATAAAGTTACTACTCTCTTTTACCTCTTCAAATTTTCTACTTTTCTTTTTATTTTTGTCTATAAGAGTTTCTTTTAATATCTCTTTTTCTATATCTAATTGTTTAGATAATTTATCTAAATATAGACTTTTTTCTAAATCTGTTTCTATACATTGAAAGAAATCTTTAAATCTATTTATAAAATTTTGCTTTGACATTGTATTACTTAAATCATACTCTCTTGAGTAGTACTTAAATAAGAAGTCAAATATCTCCACAGAATTTTTTACAGATTTTAAAAATTCATCTTTTCCATAAGTTTTTAAAAATTCATCTGGGTCCTTTGCTCCCTCAAGAACTAAAACTCTAATATTAAATCCTAAAGATTTTAGTATTAATCCTGCTCTTTCTGTTGCTGATTGCCCTGGTGCATCAGAGTCAAAAGCTAGTATCACATTTGAAGTATATCTCTTTAAAAGCTTTCCCTGTTCCTCAGTAAGTGCTGTTCCTAAAGGTGCCAACGTCACATCAAAACCATATAGATATCCAGATAAAACATCCATATATCCTTCCATTAACATAGCATAATTCTTTTTCTTTATTATGCTACTTCTTTCAAGTCCATATAGATTTCTTCCCTTTTTAAAGATAGGAGTATCTGGTGAATTTATATATTTAGGTATCTCTTTATCCTTTTCAAGAGTTCTTCCCCCAAAAGCTATAACCTTTCCAGAAATTGAGTAGATAGGAAAAATAATTCTATTTCTAAAAGTATCATATTGCCCTTTTTCACTCTCTTTTACTAATCCAAGAGCTATTATATCATTTAAACTATGCCCTTTATTTATAAGATAATCATTTAATTCACTCCACCTATTAGGAGCATAACCTAATCTATTTTCTTTTATAATTTTTGGATTTATCTTTCTATTTGATAGATACTCTAAAGCCTCTCTTCCAGAATTGGTAAATATACTCTCTTGAAAAAAACTATGAGCATCTTCCATTATTTTATAATATCTTTCAAGATTTTCATTCTCTCTAGAATCTTCTCTTATACCTTTTATAGGAATACTGTATTTCTTAGACAGTTCCTCTACTGCCTCAGAAAAACTTATTTTTTTATACTTAGAATAAAATGTTACTGGGTTTCCACCTGCTCCACATACGAAACATTTACAAATATTTTTACTTGGATTCACCATAAAAGATGGTGTAGTGTCTGGATGAAATGGACACAACCCTTTATAACTGGAACCTGATTTTTTTAACTCAACAAACTCTCCAACTACCTCTTCAATTTTTAAACTCTCAATAAGCATATCTATATCTTCAGTTTTGTATTTCATCTAAATACAAAAAACTAAAAATATATGATATTTTTCTTTGATATATTCCTTTAATATGCTTTTTTCAAGTTTATTCATAATTGGCTCCTTGGTCGGTTAAAAAAAATTCCGTTATTCTATAGTATAATATATTTTTTATAAATAATCAAATTTTTCATAATAAAATACAAAAAAGAGAGTAACCTGTATCTTTTAGGTCATTCTCTTTTTGTATATAATTCCCTAAATAAGCTTTTTCATTTCTTCTTGAGTTTGATAATTTAGATAATCATCTTTGATTTTATCTTTATTTTCATCAAAGTCTGCAGCTTTATATTTTACTTCTTTTACTTTTTCAAAAATAAAGATTGCATCATTTATAACTGCTGTTTCTATTTTATTTAAAGGAGCTTTGAATATAAGTTTTGTAAGATCACTGTTATATCCTAGATTTGGAATATATCCAGCATCATTTATATTTGAATATAGTCCACTGTGAAGAACATCTTTATTCTCCTTAGCAAGATCTTCAAATTTAACTTTATTTTCAATTAATTTAGCTTTTAATTCTCCTATCTCTTTCTCTTTTTGTTCTAAAGTTTCTTGAGAAATTTTTGGAGTAACTAATATGTGACTAGCTTTAGCTCTCTCTTCCTCATCATTTCTATCAGCTATATAAATTAGATGTTGTCCAAATACAGTTTCAACTGGTTCAGGGTATATTTTTCCAACCTCTCCTTCAAATACTGCTTTTTGGAAAGGCTCAACCATATCTTTTTTAGAGAACCAACCTAAATCTCCACCATTAGAGTTAGGCTCATCAGTGTTTTCTCTTGCCATATCTGCAAAGTTTTCAACTGTTAATTTCTTTAAAAGTTCATTAGCTTTCTCTTTTGCAGCTGCTTTATCAGCTTCAGAAGGATCAACTTTTAATATTGCAATATAAGCATCTGAGCTTGGGAAAACATCATATGCCATTCTATTTTTATTAAAGAACTCTTTTAATTGCTCATCAGTAGGATTTAAAGAGTTTTTTATATTTTCAAAAAGCTCTCTATTATACTCAGCAAATTTATAATCTAATGGAAGATTTTCATCTACTTTTATTCCTCTAGCAACTGCTTCTTTTGCAAGTTTAAATTGATTATCATAGTATTCTTTACTCAATTCTCTTGCTTTCTCTCTATCACCATTAGTTAAAAATAGATTTTGTAAAGTTTTTCTTGCCATATCTAAATTTGTAACAACAAATCCATCTGATTCTAATTCAGGTCTTTCAACATATGCAGAATACTCATCAGCAATATTATCCAATTTTATCTTATTTCTATATTGCTCTAATAATACTGCATACTCTTCATTACCCTTTATCTCTTTTAACTCTTTTACTATACTATCTTTAACTTCATCTAACTTTTTCCCGTTAAACATAGTATATTGATTTTCATCATAGAATTCTTTTATCTCATCTTCTGTCGGAACAACATTTTCACGAATCTTTTCAAGAGTTTTTGCTACAATAAGATTTTTTTCTAGCTCCTCTTTAAAACTTTTTCTTGTGTATCCTTGTACTTGTAACATTCTCTTAAATTGCTCTCTATTTCCAATAGAACTTTCTATTCTATCATATTGTTCACTAACTTCACTTCCAGGGACTTTTACTTTTAAATCTTTAGCTATTTTCAAAGTTAGATTTTTATCAACAACCTCATTAAAAGCTATAATGTCAATTAAACTTCTATCTATTTTATCTCCTAAATACTTTGAGTAACCATCAATCATTGTAGCTTTTGTTCTTTCTACTTCAAGTTTTGATATTTTTTCTCCATCTAATTTAAAAGCATAAGTTGCTCCACCACTACTCATACTTCCTTTAAGGTTCATTATTGTTAAATAACTTCCACTTAATACAAATAATATAGTGACAAACCAGATAATAGGTTTCATCTGTTTACGAAATTTTCTAATTGCCATAATTATGTATTATCAGATATTCTCTGATAAACTCCCCTTTCCTTTTTTATGTATAGCTTACATTATTTTCAATTAGTTCTTTTTATTTAAAATCTAAACCATATTTTCTAATTTTTTCATAAAGAGTTGTTCTTCCAATTCCAAGAAGTTTTGAAGTTTCTTGTTTATTCCATCTTGTTTTTTGTAGAGCAATAGCTATAACTACTTTTTCTACATCTGCTAAACTATATATCTCTTGTTCAAGGATATCTTTTAATGGTCCAACTCCTACAACTGTTTTATTTTCAACAGTATCAGATTTCATTTTTATTTCAAGTGGTAGATCCTCTATTCCAATTATCTTATCTGTAGAAAGGATAACCATTCTTTCTATCATATTTTTTAACTCTCTGATATTTCCAGGATATGAGTATTCCATTAAATATTTCATAGCTTCTCCTGAAATAACTGGAGTATCTCTATGAAGTTCTCTAACTATCTTATTTAAGAAGTAGTTAGCTAATAGAGGGATATCCTCTTTTCTATCTCTTAGAGGTGGAACTTCAATTGGGAATACAGTTAATCTATGATATAGATCTTTTCTGAATTTTCCCTTTTCTGTTTCATCTTTAAGGTCTTTATCACTAGCAACAATAAATCTTACATCTACTCTTCTAGTTTTATTTCCTCCAACTCTTTTTAACTCTCCATATTCAATAACTCTTAGAAGTTTAGATTGAATTTTTACATCCATAGCTGAAATATCATCTAGGAACATAGTTCCTCCATCAGCTTCTTCTAATAATCCTTTTTTACTTGCATTAGCTCCAGTAAATGCTCCCCTTTCATATCCGAAAAGTTCTCTTTCCATTGTTTCTTCTGGCATAGATGCACAACTTACAACAATGTAATTATTTTTTCTTCTATCACTTTTCTTGAAGATCTCTTTAGCTACTAGCTCTTTTCCAAGTCCATTTTCTCCAGTAATAAGAACAGGTAGATCGCTTTCAGCAACTTTTTCTATTAGGTTTTTAACATCTTTAATTCTTGAAGATTGTCCTACTATTTCAGTTTCTTCTTCACTGCTTAGTAATTTTTCCTCTAATTTTCTCTTTTCTTTTAAAATTTCAAGATTTTTAAGAGCTGGCATTATTATTCTGTTCATCTCTCTTAATTCAACTGGTTTCATCATATAGTTATAGATATCTGCATTTTTTAGTTCATTTAAAATCTCTTCATTTTCATCATCTAAAAGAGCAACTACTACAAAATCTTTTCCTATACCATTTAATTTTCTCTTTGCCTCTGCAAAATTAAACCATGTTAAGTACTCATCTAATAGTACAATATCAAAATCACTTTCTCTTAACATATCTAATGCATCAAGAAGATTATTAAATGTTATAATTTCATATTGTTCTGAAAGTTCTTTTCTTATTTGCTTTAATGTTTCTTTTCTTTCTGAAATCGCTAAAATAGCATTCTTCATACCCATCCTCCCTATTTATATCGTTATTTTCAAAAATAATTCATATTTTATTGTTTTCTACTATAATGTATTATAATAGATATTCTGTATTTTTTCAAGACTATTTTTTATTTTTTTAGTAATAATATGTATAAAATAAGTCTTTGAGCTACTTTGTAAGATTGAAAATATCATTAGCTGAGATATAAACAAATAGTGCAAATAGCAACATCATACCTGCTGCATGTATTCTTTCTTCTATTTTTTTGTTAACTTTTATACCCACTAATTCCAATAAAACAAATATTATTCTACCACCATCAAGTGCAGGAAGAGGAAGTAAATTCAAAATCCCTACATTTACAGAAAGTAAAGCTGTCAACCATGCAAGAATCCCTATCCCTTCTTTTGAGGCTTCACCAACAACCTTTATTATTCCTATTGGTCCACTTATCTCTTCACTTTTTACCTTTCCACTTATTACCATTTTTAATCCATCTAAAGTATCTACCATTATCTTTTTTAATCCTAAAAAACTAGCTTTTATAGACTCTCCTAGAGTAAATTTCTCTATATGGTAATCTGGTAAAATTCCTAATATATATCTTTTTGTTTCAGGTTCATAAGTTAATTTCAAATCTACATCTTTTTTCTCATTATCTCTCTCAATAACAAGTTTTATCTCATCTTTTTTTTCTAAACCACTTACAGTTTTACTTATATCATCCCAGTTATTGATATTTACTCCATTTATTGATAAAATCTTATCTTTAGGTAATAAAACTTTACTTCCATTACTCTTTTCTAAAACATGTCCTACTATTGCTTCCTTACTTTGAACAGCTTTTCCATTTATATTAAGCATTATAAAAATAATAGAAAAAGCAAGCAAAAAGTTCATAAATACACCAGCAAAAAGTACTACTAATCTAGCAAAAGGTGACTTACTATTAAAGCCATCTTCTACTTTACTATCAACTTCCATTCCCTCTATATTTACAAAACCACCTAGTGGAATTGCTCTAAAAGAGTATGTTGTATTTATTGTATCATATGAGTATACTTGAGGTCCCATACCTATTGAAAATTCACTTACAGGCATTTTAAAAAATTTTGCTGTAACAAAATGTCCTAGTTCATGAATAAATATAATTATCCCTAGTACAATTATTGCTGCTATTATGTTCATCTATTTCCTCCATTATAAAACTACTTTCTCTACAAGAGAAAAAACCTCTTCCCCTATCTCTTCAATAGTTTTTATTCTATCTCCATCACTGCACTTTATCTCTTTCCAATTATATATATTAGCTATTTTACAAGCATTTGCATGAGATTCCTTTAAATATTCCTTATCTCTTTCGTGAATATCCTTTTTCTCTTCACCAGTTATCTTATTTTTTCTCTCTGCCATTAATTTTACTGCCATATCAGTTGGCATATTTAAAAATATTACCAAGTCTGGACGAGGTATCCCCATTTTCTCATACTCTAAATCCTCTAACCAATTTAGATACTGTTTCTTCTCATCTAAATCTTTAATTTTAGAAGCTTGATGTACCATATTTGAAGTTACATATCTATCTGTAACTATTATTCCATCTTCATTATAAAATTTTTCCCAATCTGTTTTAAACGAAGCATATCTATCTATTGCATACATTGTAGATACAGGATAGGGATTTACCTTCATTGCATCTTCTCCAAATGCTCCTGCTAGATACATCTTTACTGGTTCACAAGCTGGGCTATCATAATTGGGAAAAGATATTTTTTTAACTTTTAACCCTTTCTCCTCTAACTTTTCAAATAATTTTTTAGTTTGTGTTTCTTTTCCACTTGAATCTGTTCCCTCTATAACTATAAGTTTTCCCATTTTTACTCCTCTTTCTCTCCATATTCACTATATACCCATTCTCTTGTCTCTCTATCTACACTTTTAACAGTTTCAACACTATCTATCTCTATAGTAATATGTCTTTCCATAGCTTTTTCTATTATCTCATATATTGTTAAAAATCCTATTTTTCCTTTCATAAACAATTCTACTGCCACTTCATTTGCTGCATTAAATACTGCTGGCATAGACTTTCCTCTTCTCCCTGCTCTATATGCAAGTTCTACTCCTCTAAAAGTTTTATTATCCACTTGTTCAAAAGTCAATGTTGAGGCTTTTGTAAAATCAAGAGGCTCAAAAACTCTGTTTGCTTCTCTCTCTGGATATGTAAAAGCATATTGAATAGGAAGTTTCATATCTGGTGCTCCTAGTTGTGCTATTACAGCTCTATCTTTAAATTCTACCATAGAATGAATTATACTTTGAGGATGAACTAAAACCTCTATATTATCATAGTCTACTCCAAAAAGTTCATGAGCTTCTATAACTTCTAATCCTTTATTTACTAATGATGATGAATCTATAGTTATCTTTTTACCCATAGACCAGTTAGGATGTTTAAGTGCATCTTCTACCTTTACATTTCTTAGTTCCTCTACACTTTTCCCTCTAAAAGTTCCACCACTAGCAGTTATTATAAGCTTATTTACCTCATTTTTTCTTCCACCTAACATAGATTGAAATATTGCTGAATGCTCACTATCTACTGGTACTATCTCTGCTTTTGGATACTCTTTTAAAAGTTTATTTATATATTCTCCAGCTGCAACCATTGTTTCCTTGTTAGCAAGAGCTATTCTCTTTTCATTTTTTATTCCTGCCACTGTTGCCTCTATTCCTATAGCTCCACTTACAGCTGTTAAAAGAATATCATAATCTTTTAGGTTAGCTAATTCTGTCAATCCACTATCTCCTAAAAATAGCTTTACTTCTGGAAACTCTTTACCTATTTCTAAGTATCCCTCTTCAGTTCCTACACAAACATATTTAGGAGAAAATTCTTTTATTTGCTCAATTAATAGTTTATGATTTCTATTTCCACTTAAAGCTACTACTTGAAACTTTCCATTGCTATTTCTTATTACATCTAATGCACTTGTTCCTATACTTCCTGTTGAACCTAATACAACTATTCTTTTCATTAAACCTTCCTCCTACGAAAAAAACAGGGTGAATAAAATTTTTCACCCAATAATTTTATATTATAGTACTACAATTTTTAATAGATAATAAACAACTGGAGCTACAAAAAGCATACTATCAAATCTATCTAATATTCCACCATGCCCTCTCAATATTGTTCCAGAATCTTTAACTTTAAACTCTCTTTTAAACATAGATTCACCTAAATCTCCAATCTGTGCAACAATACTGATAAATACTCCTATTATAATTATATTAAATAATCCTAAATCTCCATTTTCTAAAAGTTTAAAATATTTTTCTAAAAAATATAGAGAACATATTGTAAAAAATATTCCTCCTAAAGATCCCTCTATTGATTTTTTAGGACTTATACTACTGAACCCTCTTTTAAATATTTTTCTACCTATTGTTAATCCTGTAAAATAAGCAAATGTGTCACAAACCCAAACCATTATTTGAGCTGTTAAAAGCCACTTTCCTCCATTTGGTAAAAAACTTATAAGTATCACATGAGAAAATAAAACTGATACATATAATGCCCCTAACAATGTTACTCCTAAATCTGCACTTGAATTTTCAACTTTATTTTGAAGAACTCTATACCCTATTAATAAAACTGTAATCATAGAGAATACAAACATATTATCTATCTCTATTTTTCCTAATTGATTTAAGAAAAGTATATTAGGTATTGCTAAAGCCCCCAATATTCCCATTACTTTATATGGTTTCTTTCCTCCAATTTCTGCCATGTTGTAAAATTCATATGTAGCCATACCTATTATTATGTTTGTAAAGATTAATAAAGGTATTCCACCACTATACAAGATCCAAATAAGAACTGGTATTCCTATTATAGCTACCATTATTCTGCTCAGCATTATTTAACTCCTCCAAATCTTCTATCTCTTTTATTATAAATTTCTATTGCTTTTTCCAATTCCTTCTCATCAAAATCAGGCCATAAAGTATCTGTTATATAGATTTCTGAATATGCTATCTGCCATAGTAAAAAGTTTGATATTCTCAACTCTCCACTTGTTCTTATTAAAAGTTCTGGATCAGGAATATCTCTATACATATATTTTGAGAACTCCTCTTCTGTTATCTCTTTTTTTCCCTCTTTTAATAATCTGTTTATTCCATCTATAATCTCAGCACGTCCACCATAGTTAAATGCTATATTAAGATTAAGCCCTGTATTATTCTTACTTAAATCTTCTAATTTTCTTATTGCTGTTAATAGTGATTCACTTACATTTTCCTCTCTTCCAGAAACTGTAAATTTTATATTATTTTCCATTATATTTTTTTCTTCGCCTTTTAGATAAGTTTTAAATAGAAACATCAAAGCCTCTACCTCTTCCTTACTTCTCTTCCAGTTTTCTGTTGAAAAGGCATATACTGTAAGATGTTTTATCCCTAACTTTGCAGCATGTGTTATTATTTTTCTTAAAGATTTTGCTCCCTCTCTATGTCCTAAAGTTCTAGGTAGCCCTCTTTTTTTAGCCCATCTTCCATTTCCGTCCATTATTATAGCTATATGTTTAGGAATATTTAGTTCCATTTCTTATCACCTCATTATTATTCATTAAATTCTACCATATTTATTGAAATATTTCTATCATATTTCCCATCTCCCTCATAAAAGTGAATAAAAAATTACTATAATGTTTCCTTTTTAACCTTTTATTAAATTTAAACAAATAAAAAAGCTGCTACAAACTAATATTGTAACAGCTCTATATCAAATTTTTAAAATGCTTTCATCTCTAATAATAATCCTTTAAATATTTCAAATCCTAATTCTAAGGCTTTAGGATCAAAATCAAATTTTGGATTATGAAGAGGATATATAAAGTTTTTCTCCTCATTTCTTGTTCCTAATAAAAACATCAATCCTTTATTACCATTTTGTAAATAGAATGAAAAATCTTCTGACCCATTTAATCTAGTTGATTTTATTAATTTTTCTTCTGGAACTACTTTTTCAAGTTTTTTATATAACTCTTCATCATTTATCACTGGTGGATAGAATGGATTAAATACCATATTTATTTTTACTCCAAAAGCAACTTCTAACCCTTTATTTATATTAGTAACTCTTTCTCTAAATAACTCTATTAAATCT
Source organism: Fusobacterium varium (assembly GCA_021531615.1). Taxonomy (NCBI): domain Bacteria; kingdom Fusobacteriati; phylum Fusobacteriota; class Fusobacteriia; order Fusobacteriales; family Fusobacteriaceae; genus Fusobacterium; species Fusobacterium varium. The sequence continues at coordinate 14,484 of JADYUE010000052.1, forward strand.
GTATTTAGCATTCTTATTGTTCCTAAAATATTTACCTTTTCAGGAATAATATTTCTTACCTCTCCAGCTTTAAAACTTCCTATTGTTAAAACTGCTGTTTCTGAAGGCTCTAAGTTTCTTGAGATGATTGATTGGTATGCTTCAACTAATTTTGCCCCTACCAATATAGAATCTATTCCCTTGTGTGGTTGAGCTCCGTGACACCCTTTTCCAACTATCTCTATATCAAAGTTTATATTTTGAAAACTTACTGCTCCTACTGTTGTTGCTATTTTTCCCTCTTCAATTTCTGGATTTAAATGTAGTGCAAATATTCCATCAAACTTTTTACTTTTAAAAAATTCTGAATTAGCTACAAATCTCGCTCCACCTTTTCCCTCTTCTCCAGATTGGAAAATTAGCATTACAGATTTTTTCAATTTTTTTCCACTTTTTAACTCTTCACTTAGCCATTTAGCAAAGTATAATAGATTTGTTGTATGTCCATCATGCCCACAAGCATGCATCATTCCATCTATTTTTGATTTATAATCCTTTTCTCCCTCTTCTTGAATAGGTAAAGCATCTATATCAGCTCTAAATCCTATCCAATTATCTTCCTCTCCTTCAAAAATAGCCAATGTACTTCTCTCAATTTCAACATACTTTATATCTAAATTTTTTAAAAAATCTCTAATATATTTACTTGTATTATATTCTTGCAAAGCTATCTCTGGCATCTCATGTAGATCTTTTCTTACCTTCTGAACCTCCCACGACTAAAGTCACGGGGTTCTAAAAGTTTAAAACTTTATTTAAGAAGTTTAGTTGTTATGCAACTCTTATTCTTACAGGTGTGTCCAGTTCGCCTCTATTGTATAGGACTTCTAAGTCCACAACTTTACTTTTACTCAATATATTTA
>JADYUE010000053.1 GCA_021531615.1 Fusobacterium varium
CGAAAATCACTGGAGTTACTTGAAAATTTATTTGTTTTTTCCACCAACACTATTTGACAAAGAGCCAGAAAAAATGGAGAAGATGAAATTTAGAGGACATGAAACCTTTTTTATAAGAAAAGGTTGGCTAAATAAAGGAATAAGAAATATTTTAAAAGATCCCTATGTATTTATGGGAAAAAATCCTAGTGATATTTTAGGACTTGGAACAAATATGGTTAAATCTTTGAGATATTGGTTACAAGTTGTGGGACTTACTAGAGAGAAGATGGCAGGAAAGAAGATGCAGGAGCTAACAGAGGTAGGGGTTTTAATCAATGAGAATGATCCATATATAGAGGAGTTTGGAACATTAGCACTTTTACACTATTTTTTAGCAACTAATAGTGAAAATGCAACTACTTGGTATTTTTTCTTCAATGTTTTAAAAAATATTGAATTTACAAAAGAGGAGTTAAAAACACAATTAAAAAACTATATCAATATTAAAGGTGGTGGAGAGGTATCAGAGAGAGTTTTAGAAGATGATTGTACATGTCTTTTAAATACCTATATACCTAGAATAAAAAGTTCTACAACAAAGGTAACCCCTGAAAACAATATAGATTGTCCTTTAGGAGAGCTAAACCTTATAGATATAGTTAATAAAAAGGAGAAGATATATAAGAAAGCTCCGATATTAATAGAAAATCTAAATCCTTTGATAGTACTAGCTATGATCTTATATGAGTACCCAAATAAAAAAGAGATTAAGATATCAGCTCTTCTATCTGAGGAGAGAGGGATTGGAAAACTATTTAATTTAGATATAATTAATCTTTTAAAACTTCTTTACTCTTTAGAGAGAAAAAATTATATCAAAGTTGTTAGAACTGCTGGACTTGATGTAATTAGAGTAACAAAAGATATGGATTATTTACAGTGTATAAGTGAGTACTATAATTCAATGAAAAATAATTAGGTGGAGAAATATAATGGGAAAGAATAATATAGAGACATTAAAAGAGTTTCAAACATCTATAAATATAGGTTTTGATCTCTATGATGATGAAAAAATAAGAAAGTTTATTCCTACAATATCTGGAATTAAGTTGCTAGAGGAGATATGGTTAAGCACAAATATATCTTCTACCCAAAGAGCTAGAATATTGGTAGGAGCTTATGGAAAGGGAAAATCACACTTAGTATTGGTGATCTTATCTCTGCTATTTAAGAAGAATAAAGATATTTTTGAAAACTTATTAACTAAGATAAAAGAGTATAACGAAGATCTTTATGATAGTGTTGTTGAGTATTTAGAAAGCGACAAAAAGATACTTCCAATAGTTATAAATAATAATGGAAATAGTTTAAAGCAAGATTTTCTATTTTCTCTAGAGGAGACTTTAAAAAAAGAGAGCTTAGATGAGTTAATGCCTGAAACAAACTTTTCATCTGTAATAGAAACTATTGAGATTTGGGAAAAAGAGTATCCAGAGACTTTTGGAAGATTAAAAGAGAAATTAGATATTCCAATAGATGAATTTATTGAGAGGGTAAGAAGTTTTGATTTAGAAAGTTATAAGCAATTTGAAAATATCTATCCTCAATTGACTTCTGGAAGTAGATTTAATCCATTTTTCAAAGCTAATATAGTTGAAACTTATGAAAAAGTTGCTATTGCTTTAAAAAACAAGGGATATTCTGGAATTTATGTTGTATATGATGAGTTTAGTAAATATTTAGAGGGAAATATTGAAACTACAAATATGGAAGATATAAAGCTACTTCAAGACTTTGCAGAGAAATGCAGTAGAAGTGGTAATCTACAACTTCATCTAATGCTAATAAGTCACAAGGAACTATCTAACTATCTTACAAAAAATATTACAAGAGAGATGATAGATGCTTGGCAAGGGGTGTCTGGAAGATTTTTAGAGGTAAATACCCAAAATGATTTTGAACAAACTTATGAGATAATCTCTCAAGTTATAAAAAAAGATAGCAAATTTTGGAGAGAGTTTAAAAAAGAGAATAGGGAGAACTTTGAGAATTTAGAAAATAACTATCTTATAAAAAATATTTTAGAAGAGAGCAATATTAAATTTATAAAAGAGTGTTATCCATTACACCCTATTTCAATATTTATTCTGCCGAGATTATCTGAAAAGATAGCTCAAAATGAAAGAACCCTATTTACTTTCTTATCTGCTGAGCAAAAATATACACTTAATGAGTATTTAAAATCAAATGATGAAAATAGATTTAATTTGATAACACCAGATTATATATTTGATTATTTTGATATGATACTGAAAAAAGAAGATTATAATAGTGAGATATACAAGACATATAAACTATTAAAAATAGTATTAAGAAAAGTTAATGAGAACTCTTTAGAGGCTAAGATCTTAAAAACAATAGCTTTGATATATATAATAGAGCAATTTGAAAGATTAGCTCCAACTGAGGAAACAATAGTTGAAATATTTAAAGAGAGCTACTCTGTTGATGAGATAATTAGTAGTTTAAATACTCTTAAAGAGAAAGAGTGTTTAGTTTATCTTAAATTAAGTAACAACTATCTAAAAATTAAAGAGAATAGTGGAGTGGATATTGAAAATGAGATCTCTAAATATATCAATAAGAATCTCTTAAAAACTCCATTTATTGAGCTATTAAATGATATTCCATATGATAACTATCTCTACCCTACAAGATACAATGATGAAAATGAGATAGTTAGATATTTTGATTTTATATTTATAAAAAATGGGGATATCTATAACAGAAACTATTTAAAGATTAAAGAGAATCTAAAAAATAGTGATGGAGTTGTTTTTGGTATTATTCCTGGCTCTAGAGAAGATATAGACGAGTTGGAAAAGTTTTTAAAAGAGGAAAAAGAGGATAAACAAATTGTATTTATTTTACCTAAAAAATTTAAAAATATAAAGCAACTTATTTATAAATATAAAAGTATTGTGGAACTGTTGAAAGATGTAGAAGAGGATATAGTTTTAAAAGAGGAGTATGAGCTGATTTTAAATGATCTACAAGAGGTTATATTCTCATATATAGACTCTTTTGCACGTCCAGAGAGAGATGAGGCAAGTTATTATCACTATGGAGAGAAGAAAAAAATATATAGAAAGGCTCATCTTTCAAATCTTTTATCCAATATTTGTGAAGAGATATTTTTTAATACTCCAATAATAAATAATGAAACAATAAATAAAAATATGCTTTCAACTACAACTTTAAATAGTAGAAATAAGGTTGTAGCTAAACTTTTAGAAAGTGAATTAGAAGAAAATTTAGGACTTAAAGGAACTGGACAAGATGTAACTATAATGAGAACTTTACTTTTAAATAGTGGAATTTTAAGAGAAACTCCATATAAACAACTTGAGATCAACTTAGAAATAGAGGATAAAAAATTAAAAAATCTTTTAGACACTATTGATAATTTCTTTGCTCATAAAATTCTTTCTAAGTGGAGATCTTTTAAGGAGTTATATGATGAGATTATACTTCCAGAACATTCAATAGGATTAAAAAGAGGGGTTATCCCTATATATTTAGCAGTTTTAATTCATAAATACAGAAAATCTTTAATTATAAAAGGAGAAGAGGGAGAGGAGAAGATAGATGCTGAACTATTGAGCAATATCAATAAAAATCCTGAAAAATACTCTGTATATATAGAGAACTGGAGTGAAGAGAAAAACCTATACTTAGAGGGGATATATAAGATATTTGAAGAGTATAGTTTTGGGGACAAAAATAGATTGAACAATTTAAAAAATCAAGTTACAAGTATGAAACAATGGTATCTATCACTTCCTAAATATTCTAAGGAGCTAAAATCTCAATATATTGGAAATGGTGAATATAGAGAGTTAGAAAAGAAAAAGTTAAACTTTTTAAATGAACTTAGAAATGAGATTGACAATCCTAGAGATTTTCTTTTTGAAAAACTGCCTAAAATCTTTAATTGCAGTACTTTAGATAGTGAACTTTTAAAAGAGATAGGAGATACAAAAGAATACTTTGAGAATCTAATTGAAGATTTAAAAGAGAGATTAATTGTAGATATAAAGAGAATATTTAAGGGAAATAGTGATATCTCTTTAATATCAGTAGTTAAAGATTGGGAAGAGGGATTGAAAAGTGAAACTAAAGAGCATATCTTCAATAAAAGTGAAAATAAGGTGCTAGAACTAATAGAAAAATCAGATAACAACGAAAGTTTATTTATATCTAAATTAGGAAGAATAGTAAGTTCATTGAGATTAGAGGATTGGAGTAAAAGTACAGTTGAAAGATTTTTAGCTGAATTGATAGAGATAAAAGAGAGAGTTGAAAAGTTTGATAGTAATGTGAATATAGGAGCAAAGGAAGAGAAAAATTCATATAAAATCACTTTTACAGATGTCAACGGAGCTGAACAGGTAAAAACTTTTGATAGAACTGATTGTAGCAAGAGAGCTACTCTTCTATATAATGATCTGTTAAGTTCAATAGATGAGATGGGAGAGTCAATTAGTGAACAGGAGATAAGACAGATATTAATAGATATTTTAGAGAAATTTTGTTAGGGGGAGATTGAGATGGTAGCATATTTTGATAACTCAGCAACTACATTTCCTAAACCTGAAGAAGTATATAGCTTTATGGATAAGTTTTATAGAGAAAATGGGGTAAATGTAGGAAGAGGACAACATAAACTAGCATCAAAAGCAAGTTTCTTAGTTGATGAAACAAGAAAACTATTGTTAGAGATTCTTCATTGTAAAAATAAGGGAGTTGTATTTACAAGTACAGCTACTGAGGGGATAAACTTAGTTTTACAAGGGAGAGAGTGGAAAGAAAATTCAATTGTATATATTTCACCTTTTGAGCATAATGCAGTTACTAGAACTCTTTTTCACTTAAAAGATAGATATAGTTTAAAGATAAAAATATTAGCTTTTAATAAAGAGAAGATAGAGTATGATCTTGAGCAGATAAAAGCTGATTTTAAAGAGGAGAATCCAGATGTAGTTATTTGTAGCCACAGTAGCAATGTTTTTGGAATTGTAGCTCCTGTGGAGAAGATAGTTGAAGAGAGTAAAAAATATGGTGCTTTTAACTTTATAGATATGTGCCAAACAGCTGGATTGATAGATCTAAATGTTGGAAATGAAAATATTGATGCTGTTGTTTTTGCTGGACATAAGACACTTTATGGTCCTTTAGGAGTGTCAGGGGTTGTAATGAAGAAAGATATTAATCTCAAACCTCTTATCTATGGTGGAACAGGAGTGGAGTCAGCAAATCAAAATATGCCAGATATTTTCCCTATAAAGTATGAAGGGGGTAGTCACAATATTTTAGCAATATCAGGGTTAAATGCCTCATTGAAATGGTTGAAAAATATTGGGATAGAAAATATCTACAAAAGGGAGAAGGAGATTTTTAATAAGCTTATCTCATTGTTGAAAACCTATGAGAATATTGAGATTGTAGGTTATAGAGAGGCTAAAGAGCAAGTTGGTGTTGTTTCATGTGTGTTTAAGGGATATGCACCTGATGAGATAGGACAGGTGCTAAGTGATATGGATATTGCAGTGAGGACAGGGTTGCATTGCTCACCATATGCACATGAGTTTTTTGGCACTTTTCCAGCAGGAACAGTGAGATTAAGTGTTAGCTATTTTACAACTGATGATGAACTTGATAAATTAAAGGTAGCTTTAGATTATATAAGAGAAAATTCGTAAGAGGGGACGAAAATGGGGCTAAGAGATATAAATATAAAATTAGAGTACCGAGGATTTCAAGATGAAATAGTTAGAGATTTCTATATTCCACTTTTAGAAGAGAGCTGTCTTTATCAAAGAGCTGTTGGATTTTTTTCTTCAACCTCTTTAGCAGAGATAGCAAAGGGAATAAGTAGATTTGTTGAAAATGGTGGGAAGATACAGCTTGTAGCTTCTCCAAAACTTTCAGAAAAGGATATAGAGGATATTGAAAAAGGATATAAATTGAGGGAAGAGGCTATGAAACAGAATATTCTTTTTCAGTTAAATAATCCTAAAAATTTTGTTGAAGAGAAACAGTTAAGTTTATTGGCAGAGTTAATAGCTGATAATGTTTTAGATATAAAGATAGCTTTTATGGAGACATCTGGAATCTATCATGAAAAAATGGGGTTGTTTTATGATGAAAAAGGAGATATAGTTGCTTTCTCTGGTTCTATGAATGAAAGTAGAATGGCTATGTTAGAAAATTATGAGACAATTGATACCTTTACCTCTTGGACAGATGGGGATAGAGGAAGAGTTGAAAATAAAAAAATAGCTTTTGAAAAAATTTGGAATGATGAGGAGAAAGATATAAAAATCTTAAAGTTTCCAGAATTGAAAAAAGAGATTTTAGAGAGATATTATAAAGGGAATAAATCTATAAATGAAATTTTAGAGGCTCAAGAACCAAAAGTAAAATATGTAATTAATACTCCTCAAATGCCAGAGGAAGTTCAACTTTATGAATACCAATTAGAGGCTATAAAAAAATGGAGAGAAAATAAGTTTAGAGGCATCTTTGATATGGCAACTGGGGCAGGAAAAACATTTACAGGATTAGGTGCTATATGTGAGCTAAGTAAATTTTTAGAAGATAATCTATTTGTAATAATTGTTTGTCCATATCAGCACTTAGTTGAGCAGTGGGTTGAAGATATAAAAAAATTTAACATAAAACCTATAATAGGTTATAGTGCATCACCTCAAAGAGATTGGAAAGATAGATTGAAGAGAAGTATAAAAAAACAGAATTTAAAATTAGATAAGTTTTATTGTTTTATCTGTACCAATGCAACTTTTTCTTCAAATGATGTTCAAGATAGCTTAGATATGATAAAAGGGGATAAATTGTTAGTAGTAGATGAGGCACATAACTTTGGTTCTCCTAGATTACAAAAAACTTTAAATGATAGCTATAAATATAGATTAGCTCTATCAGCAACTTTAGAAAGACATAACGACACATTGGGAACAGAGAAACTATATGAGTTTTTTGAAAAGAAAGTTATTGAGTATGATTTAGAAAGAGCTATAAAAGAGGGAAAATTAACTCCATATAAATATTATCCTATTTTAGTTTATTTAGATGAAGAGGAGTTAGAAGAGTATAGAAATTTAAGTTATGAGATTTGTAAACATATTATAGAAAAAGATGGAAAAAAGAGATTAGATCCTTATGGAGAGATACTAGCTATTGAAAGGTCTAGATTGATAGCAGGAGCAAAGGGGAAATTAACTAAATTAAAAGAGGTTATCACTCCATATAAAGATGATAACTATATGCTTGTATACTGTGGTGCTACTAATGTTTTAAAGCCTGAAAATGATAGTAGTGACACTGATAATGGGGATGTTAGGCAGATAGATGCAGTGGTACAAATATTGGGTAACCAATTAAATATGAAAGTTGGAAAATTTACATCTAATGAAACTATTGAAGAGAGAAAAGAGATAAAAAATGCCTTTGAAAATAGAGATTTACAAGGGCTAGTTGCTATTAAATGTCTAGATGAGGGGGTGAATATTCCAAATATAAAAACAGCTTTTATTTTAGCTAGTACAACTAATCCTAAAGAGTATATTCAAAGAAGGGGAAGAGTTCTAAGGAAAAGTAAAAATATAGATAAGGAGTATGCAGAGATCTATGACTTTATAACTCTTCCTAGAAGGTTAGATGCAGTTCAATATCTTACTTTAGAGCAGATGAAGATTGAGATACCTTTAGTTAGAAAAGAGCTAGTTAGAATAGAGGAGTTTGGGAGACTAGCAATGAATTCAATAGATGCAAGAGAGTTAATTTTTAAAGTAAAAGATGCTTATAAAGATAATATTCAATATCTTGAGGAGGAAGAAAAATATGGAGAATGTTGTTAAAATTGATAAAAGAGTATTAGAAAAAATAAAAAGAAGAATTATTGTCATAGAAAAAGAAAATTTAGCTACAAAAGAATTAAAAGATTCACAAATGTTAGAAGAGATAAAAAAAATTATAGAAGAGGAGGTTGTAATTGACTAATGAAAATAGAATTTATAGAACTATATAATTTTAGACAATTAAAAGAAGCTAAAATAGAATTTTCTACTGATAATGAAAAAAATGTAACAATAATAATGGGGAATAATGGAGCTGGAAAAACGACATTAGCTCAAGCTTTTACTTGGTGTCTTTATGGAGAAACAAGTTTTAAAATAAAAAGTGTTTTAAATAAAGAAAAAGAAAGAGATCTTTCAGTAAATTCAAGTGTATTAGTAATTGTAAAAATAGGATTAGAACATAATGGTATAAAATATGAAATTAAAAGAAGTGGAGCATATAAAAAAAGAGCTAATGGAAGTATTATAGGAGATCCTACAGAAGTTGTTTTGACAAGAAAAACTAAAGATGGAATAACAGCTAAAGTAAAGGATTATGAAAGAGAGATAAGAAGCATTTTACCTAAAGAACTTTCAAAATATTTTTTCTTTGATGGGGAACGTATAGAAAAGATGAGTAAAGAGATTCAGGGTGGTAAAAAAAGTAATGAGTTTGCTGATGCAGTTAGAGGTCTTTTAGGTTTAAATGTTATCATATCTGCTATAGATCATTTAAAACCAGGGAAAAGGTTAAGTGTAGTAGGAAAATATGTAGAAAGCTATAATGTTAGTAGTAATGCAATAGTTAGGGAAGAAGCTGAAAAGCTGAGAAAATATAAAGCTATTGCTGAAAAAGATGAAAAAAGAATGTATGAACTTTTAGAGTTGGAAGAAAATGCTAAATCTTTAATTAAAGAGTGCAACACAAAACTAAAAGATTTAGATGAATCTAGAAAATTACAACAAGAAACTGAAAAATTAGAAAAAAATAGATTAAGTTTTGAAAATAAAAAAAATAATAAAATTTATTTTTTATTAAAGGAGTTCAACAATCTATACTATTCTTATTTTACTCAGTTTTTAATAAAAGATACAATAAAAGAATTAAAAGATTTAAAATATGAGGAAAAAACAATTCCCGAACTTAGTTCAAAAGCAATTAAGTATTTATTAGATCATCATAAATGTATCTGTGGAAGAGAAATAACAGAAGGAAGCGAAGAATATAATAATTTAAAAAAATTATTAGAATATCTTCCACCTAAATCTTTGGGAACTGTTATAGGAAATTTTATAAAAGAATCTCAGGCTAGAACTAGACAAAATATTACTTTATATCAAAATATGAAAGAGAAACTAAATGATATTGAAAGTTACCAAAATGAGATAAATGATATTATAGATATTTTAAAATCATTAGAGGAAAAATTATCTGGAAAAGATGTAGGAAAAATAATTAATGAAATTATGACAACTAAGAAAAATGCTGAAGTAGATTTAAATATATATACTAGAGAAAAAGATGAGTTAAAAGAAAAAAAAGGAAAAACTGATTTTCAAATAAACCTTATTGATGCTAAAATAAGTAGATTAAACTTAGCTAATAAAGAAAATAGAAGAATAGAGATATATAAATCTTATGCAATAGAAGTGTATAATGAGCTAAAGAAAAAACTTGAAGAGAAAGAAAAAGAATTACGAGAAGCTTTAGAAAATGAAATAAATAGTATTTTTAAAACTATTTATGATGGCGGATTAAGTTTAGATATTGATGAAAGTTATGGAATAAGAGTTCATGCATCGAATTTTGAGACAGAAACTTCTACTGCTCAAAGTATATCTGTAATTTTTGCATTTATAAGTGGTATCATCAAGTTAGCAAGAGAGTATCAAAATAGTGAGAATAAAGAATTAGCTTCAGAACCATATCCGTTAGTAATGGATGCTCCATTATCAGCCTTTGACAAACAAAGAATAAAAAAAATATGTGAAGTTTTACCAAAAATAGCTGAGCAAGTAATAATTTTTATTAAAGATACTGATGGGGATTTAGCTAAAGAAAATTTAGCTAATAAAATTGGAAAGAAAAACTTTATCAAAAAAATAAATGAGTTTAATAGTGAAATTATATAGGAGTGGTATAGATGTTTGATAAAGAATATGTATTTAAAGGAAAACATGCTACATATGTAAAGGAATTAACATCTTCATTTGGAAAAGAAAGCAATTATAAAATTTTTAGTAGAAATTTAGATGTATTGCTATTAGCACCAATTATAGGTTTTTTAAATAAAAAAGAAAGTGTAATTGACAAGTCATCAAATGATAGTACAAAAATATTTTTAGAACAAATGTTAAATATAAAAGATGATATGAAATATAATTATCGTTTAATTATGTTAAATGATAAAAAATATGAATCAAACTATGAAAAACGAATAGAAAAAGCTTTTAAAAATATTGGTACTCCAGAGGGAGAAAAAGATTTAGAACATTTTAATAATTATATCTTAGGTGGAGTTGAAATTTTACATAAAGAGATTATAGAAAAAGGAAAAAATACGGAAGATTATATTTTAAATCTTTTTAACTTTGTAAATGAATTTGATAGTATAAATAACGAAGAGAGAGATTTTGAAGATATGTTTTAATTATAGAAATTAAATTTTAGGACTCAAGTTCAAAAAAATGGGCTTGGGTCTTTTTTTTATATTATTTAGGTTAGGTTAAAAAGAAAACTATAAAAAGAGTTCTTTAATTAAAAAATCCCCAGTATCTCTACTGAGGATCCTTTATAATTTACCCTAGAATTCCCATCTAAATCCTAAGTTAGCTTGCCATTTGTTTTCAACTGTTGCTTCTTCTGTTCTTTGGATATCAACATACATATTTACATTTTCTTTAATTCTATAGTTTACTCCAACTCCAAATTCTCCCCAGGTATCTGATAGATCTTCTGAAGTGTGTTCTGTTGCTTCTCCATAGCTATATTTTGTATCAATATCCCCTTTAAACTCTTTTACCAATGAGGCTCTAGCATAGATATTTCCTTTGTCACTAAATTTGTATCCAACTGCTGTTCCTACATCTCCAACAAGTGTATAAGCTGTATCTTGCTCAACTTTTACCCCTTCACTTGTTGTATAATCCTCACTGCTTACTCTTCCAAATGTCAATTGTACACTTGGCTCAACAAAGAATTTATCATCTAGGTCAAATCTTCTTCCATATTCTCCACTTAAACTTGTTCCCCAGTTGCTATAATCTCCATGTTGAGATAGTTTACCATTTTTACTTCTTACATCAAATTTATTATGCAATCTACTTTGTTTTAATACAACATCTGCAAATTGTCCATCTTTATTTAACCAAGTTGCATACACTCCAGCACCAACTGAGTAGTTTTCACCATCACCTAAGTTGTAGTTAGTTTTTCCGTCTGTGTAACTTACTAAAGCCCCTACAAATAGATCTCCATTTTCTACTGGATATTTCTTATCATATCCAACTTGATATGTTTGATATTTATTGTCATACTTGCTACCATTTTCAACTTTTCCACCATAAACTCTAGCCTAAATTCCATTGCTACCGGTTGAGTTTCTAAGTTCTCCCATTCTTTCATTTAATGAACTCATCTCTTGTCTCCAAGATAGTACATTGATAGTTGCTAAATCTCTCATTCCCTCTACCATTACATTTAAATTTCCAACTTTAACAGTTTCAGGTTTTACAATTACATCATCGCCACTACCTTTTACAAACTCAGCTTCATACTCTCTTGAAATAAGTCCCTCTTCTAATTTAGCATTGGCATTAAAGTTACTTCCCTCTCCTACTGTTATATTTCCTGCTAAATCATCAAAAACTTTTTTAGCTTCTTCTTGACTAACTTCAAGTTTTCCTTCTCCAGAGTAGTTTACATTAAATTTAGCATCTTTGTTATCAACTTTATCAATAGCAAGTTTACCAGAAGTTGCTGTTCCATCTTTTCCTATTTCAGCAACCATATTAATATCTCCACCATTACCTAACAATTTATCAACCTTAATATCATAATCTGTACCTTTATTAGTTACAACTCCACCATTTAAAGTCAAATTATTAACAAAGCTTTCTCCTGTATTTTCCCACTCTCCACCATTAGAAAGTCCTAAAGCCATACCAGTAACTTTATCTTTTCCTGCTGGTGGATCCCCTGCAGAAGTTATCTGTCCAGTAAATTTAGAGTTTTTATTAGCTAAATTAATGTTAATATTTGATTCAATAGGTGTTCCTGATTCATATTTATTATATTCAAAAATAATATTACCATTTAAATTTACTGTATTTTCAGCCTTATTATCAGCATTTATCTCAACTAAAGAGTTTCCTCTAGTATTGATAGCATTATCAGCATTTATAGTTACATTTCCATTATTTATTTTCACAATACCTTGTGACCAAGCTATAATACCATTTGAGTATCCAACACCTTTCTCCTTACCTTCAGCTTCTATTGATACATTTTTAGAGTTAATTATAACCTCAGCTCTTCCTTTATCCTCTATATCCTCTGGAGTTGTACTATTATATGCAAATATTCCATAAGCAAAATAATTAGTACTTTTAGCTTTTATATTTAAGTTGTTTGATTGTATATTAACTTTACCTCCAGATGCTCCATCATTTCTAAAAGCTTTTATTCCTACCGCTATATCATTGTCAGTTGTTGTAACAATATTTATACTTTTAGTATTAGCATTACCTAAATTTAAAACACCACTTTTTTGAATATCTATAGCACTTCTACTCCATCCTGTATCATCAGTATCATTTAAAACTTTATGAATTATTGTTATATTTTCACTATTTATATTTAAAGTTGTTCCTTCTCCTTCTATAAGGATACCATTTTTTACTTGATTTAACTTCTCAGTTGTTTCTGTGTTTAAAGAATAATTTAAGTCATTAATTGAATCTATTTTACTATTAATATGAAGAGCCGCATCTTTTTGTAAAAAATCTGCTCCAAGTGCTCCTGTTCCCATTATCATAAAAGCCACAACAAATTCCATTGTAATTTTAACTTTTCTCTTTAAAAATCTTTTTAATGAACTTTCAATATTATATTCCATAATAAATTCCTCCCAGTTAAATTTATTATTTCTCTAATATAGTATATACCCCATAACTGTTATTTTAGCAATTTATTTTTTAAAAAAATTATCTAATATACTAAAATAAACGTTATTATACTCTTAGATTAAAACAAAAATAGCTTTCCATGAATTATCACAGAAAGCTATTTGAAGCTTTTACAAAATATATTCAGAAAAAGCTCTAATTATATTATGCACATCCACTTTCTTAGGAAAACTCATCTTCATAACCCCAACCTTCGTCCAAAGTTGAAACTCAGTTGTAAAATCAATTATCCCTGCATTTTCAGAAGAGAACATATCTATTGATCTCAAAGGTATTGAGTATGTCTCAATCTTCTTCCCAATCAACCCTTGTTTATTAAAGTAGATAATTCTCTTATTTGTAATTGCTCCAATATCTCTCAAAGATTTAAAAGATGCAATCACCCTTTCACCATTTACAAGCATTTTTTCAATTTCAGGTGGTGTAGATTTTAGCTCCTCTACAAAGACCATATTTAATAATTCTGCTGGTATTGACATAACACTTCTCCCCTTTTGTTGTTTTTTGTTATTTAATACTGAACTTTGTTTTTATAGCATATCCCTATTGTTACAGCAAAGTACCTTTGCATTTATGTTAATTAGTCAATTTAAGTTATCTAATTTTTCTTTTTAACATCAAGTTGTCTCCATGTCAGTGAATAAAGAATCCCTATGGCTCATTCCATTGAAAATGCAAAACTCACTCGCAAGCTCGTTCAAACACGTTGCATTTTCTTAATTCCATTTCGCTGAGGATTTCTAATATTCACTTCTAAATTACGTCAACTTGATGTTAGGATAAGTTTAATTTAACTTTTCATCAGTTTCTCCTCAATCCGTCCAATACGTTTATCTATCCGTTCCAATGCCTCAACTAAGCTCTTAGTATTGTTAGACTGAAGTTTTAGAAAGAGCTCCTTCTCCCTTTCCCACTCCTCGAGGTTGATTTTCTTGTTTAGTTCCCTCTCAATCCTCTCATTTGCCCTATCTAACAAGGTTATCATATACCTATGGTAAACACCTAACATTGTTAGAAATGAGATTATATTTTTAATTATCCCTTCCAGTTCCATTGTCACTCACCTTGTACCCTCTCAAATACAGTCTTATAGATTTTATCATCAATCTTACTCTCAGATCTTTTCACCAATTCCTCAAGTAAAATTATAATGATCCTCTCTATAACAACTGTTCCTAAATATTTACATAGGAAATTTTTAACAAATGTCACTATTAATTTCATAATCTCTCACCTTTATTTTATCATTTTTCACCTTCAATTAAAAGTTTTTTATTCCTTCTCATCTATCTCAATATGTGGTTTATCCCAACCCCAATCATAGCCAAAAGTAAGTTTTATTCCCAGTTTCACTCCAGCCGATCTAAATGTATCTATTAACTCTTTCCACTTTCTTTCATCCTCTACCCCCTTTTTCCAACCGACATAATACACATCTATCGCCTTTCCCAACTGATGCTGTGATCTATTTTTCACCCCATCGATTTTAGTTGTCCCCAGCCTGTAATACTCCTGTTGTTTTTCTTGTGTTCTCACCCCTTCATTGACGAAAAAATCCACCTTTGAAATAGCCAAAACATACCCTACTAACATATTTAATCTATAATCAACAAATCTTAAATTCTCCTTTGTTCTCTCACTAGCTCTATTCATATTCCCCCCTTAAACCTAAAATAAAAAGGGATAACCAGCCCCCATTGGTTACCCCCATTCCCCACTTTTTTATACAACTGGATTATTAGTTATATAGTATTCATAAGCAGAAAGTAGATCTTTTTGTTTAGCAATTG
>JADYUE010000054.1 GCA_021531615.1 Fusobacterium varium
CATTGCTACTATTATAACATATTTTCTTGAAATCTAGTTATTTTTTTATTAAATTTCTAAGCTATAATAAAAAAGAGCCATAGTCATTAATTACTACAGCTCCTAACTTTTCTATCTCTGTTCAGTTTTTTCTATCCAATTTGTATCATCATTTAATAGAGCAGGAATAGAGATTTCTACATTATCTAATGGAGAAATTTTAAATTCTTTTTCAAGAACAGTTTCATTTCCTGTTGTATCTTTAAATTTCAAATTAATTTTATGTGTTGATCCCTTTACATTAACCATAGCTTTTTTCTTTGGTTTCAACTTTTTAAATTTAGAACCATCTATGGAATATGATACTTCTATTAATGAATAACCATTTTCTTTTTTATTATCAAGAAATACACTATGCTGTTTTCCTGTAATAAAAAGTGCTACTGCTATTCCAATTAAGACAATAATTAAGCAAACCCAATTTCTTATAATTTTCATTAATTATTCCCCTCCTTTTTAGCAGTTTGAGCCTCTAGAATTCTTCTTCTCTCCTCTTCCTTCTCTTTTTCTCTCTTCCATTGGTGTAGAATAAGAACTAAAGCTATAATTCCATAAGAGATAAATACTCTAAAGTACTCTCCAATTTGTGCTGATCCAATAAGTTCTTTTCCAGCTCTTGGAGCTAATACGAACATTGTATGGAAAAGTATAACCCCACTTAAAGCATTTGGAATACTAGCTTTTGAAACAGTTGCTCCCCCTATTAAAAGAGCTGCTATTGCAAACATTCCTATTTGCTCATGGCTGTTATATGTATTCATTGTTCCTATATTTTGTAGGAAGATAATTTGTCCTATTGCAGCTAAAACAGTAGATATAACTATTGCTAGTATTCTTGTTCTATCTGTTGCTATTCCTGATGCCTTTGACACCTCTATATCTTGCCCTATAGCTCTCATATCTTGTCCCAATTTAGTTTTTCTAAACCATACAATAAATAAACATAGTAAAACTATAGCTAATATTGTCAATACAGGTATTGAATATCCTGCTATTTTTAAAGGTATACCATCATCTAAAACTCTTCTTATATCTTTTAAGTCTATGGCATTTCTTATTCCATAACCTCTTGAAAGTAGTATAGAATCATTTCTCATTGGAATAACTTTTCCCATTCCATAAAGAACTATAAGTTGATAAACTCCGTTGATAAAGAATCCAAGTATCATAGAAGTTATCATCTCTCTTCCCTTTGCTCTATTTAAAACTACTCCACCTATATATCCCATGAAAACTGCTATTGGTAGAGATATTATAATAGCCAAAAAGAAACCTTGTAACCCTATAACTTCCCAATCTGTTATAAATATCAAAGCTATTTGCCCTGCCATTGCTCCCAATACAATACCAAAGTTCAATCCCATTCCTGCTATAATAGGTATTAACAATGAAAGTACTAAAAATAGATTACGTGAAAGTCTTAAAATTATCTCTTGAATCAAATAATCTATTGTTAATCCTGATACTGGTATAGATAAAAGGATAATAATTATCATAAATATAGGAACTATATTATTTATAAGAAAATTTTTCACTTTATTTTCCACTTCCAGCACCCTCCTTTCTAGTTAATGCGTATAGTATCATTCCATTTGATACTATAATTCTAATTGTTTCAGACATATCTGTTTGAATTATATTATTTACAACAGTAGGTGTCATTGTTAATATCCCTTGGAAAAGGAATGTTCCTACAATTACATTTAATATAGTAGCTTTATTTACTGATGCTCCACCTATTAAAATAGCTGCAATAGCTGGAAATGCCATATAGAATGGTGCTAAATATAATTGAACAAATCCAAAGCTTTGTTGATAAACTACAATTCCAATAGCAGCTATAACTGTTGACATCATTACTGATTTTATTCTAATCTTATCAATATCAATTCCTGTTGCCTTAGCAAATTTATCATTTGTTCCAACAGCTTTCATTGCATATCCTGTTTTTGTTCTAAAGAATATCCAAATAATTGCTCCTAAAATGATAAAACAGAAGATCTCTCCCAATGGTAGAATATCACTAGGAATATGTAAAACCTTATCTAATACTCTATGCCAATAATTTTCAACACTTATAGTAGTACGTAGCCCTTCTCCACCATATGCCCATATCATATCTTGACTTTTAAAAGGAAGAACAAGCCACATTATGCACATAATTGCAACTGAAGAGAATCCTATATATGTCGCAATCATCATTTCTCCACCTTTTACCTTATTTAATATATGTCCATATAGCCAACCAAATAATAAAGCAAAAGGTATTGAAAATAACATTGCTCCTAAAAATCCAGCTATCCCTGTAAGTTGTAATTCTATACTTATTACTGCTCCTAAAAGTCCAGCTTCTACCCCTAAAGGCATTCCAAAGTTTAATCCTGTTCCAGATTGTATCATAGGCACTAATGATAAAACTAATATAGCATTCATACCAAATCTTACTAAAGTATCTCCCATAGCTGTTTTTAAATTAATTCCTATAAAAGGAGAAATTAAATACATTGATAAAAGAAACAGAGCAATTATTATTCTTGGCCACCCTGCATTCTTTATGGCACTTTTTATACTATTCATCTCTTTCCTCCTTAATTCCTACCATCATCTTACCAAACTCTAATATATCAGCTTTTGGAGATAGTATTCCTGCAACCTTTCCTTCATTTATTATTGCAATTCTATCACATACACTTCTTAACTCCTCTATTTCAGATGATGTTATTATAATTGTTGTTCCTTTTGTTGCATTGTATTCTTTTAATATATCCAAAACAAGTTTCTTAGCCCCAACGTCTATTCCTCTTGTAGGCTCTGATACAAATAAAACTTTTGGATCCATAGTAAATGCCTTAGCAAGACAAACTTTTTGTTGATTTCCTCCACTTAGCTCTTGAGCTCTTTGTTTTTCACTCATACATCTTATTTCCAATTTTTTTATATACTCTTGAGCATTTTCTCTAATCTTTTCTTCATCAACCATATTGAAAAGTTTAAATCTCTTTTTAAAAAATTTACCTTTTATTTGCATTGCTGGATAAGCAATATTATCTTCTATTGAACTTTCAAGTAGAAGTCCAACTCCCTTTCTATCTTCTGATACAAAGAAAATTCCCTTATCTAATGGATATTTAGGATTATTTAATTCTAGCTTCTCTCCATTAAATTCAACTGTTCCTTTAGCTGGATAAAGTCCCATAACTCCATTAGCTACTCCTATTTTCCCTTGTCCTGCCATTCCTCCAAGTCCTAAAATCTCTCCCTCTTTTATTTCAAGATTAAGCCCTTTAACCATCTCTCCTGGCATATCTACCCATAGTTCTTGAATATTAAGAATAGTTTTTCTATCCTTTTCCTCTACCTCTTCTGTAGCTTCATTATTGTCAATTTTTCTTCCAATCATCCATTCAGTTATTTGGTTTACATTTGTATCTTTAGTCTTTACACTATTGATTAAAAGTCCATCTCTCAGCACAACAACTTTATCACAAACAGACATTATCTCATCTAATCTATGAGTGATAAATATTATTGCTATCCCTTTTTCTGACAATCTCTTCATTGTTTCAAGAAGAAGTTTTGCCTCTTCCTCTGTAAGTACTGCTGTTGGCTCATCTAAAACAAGAAGTTTTGTTTTTTCTCTCTCTATCTCACGAGCTATCTCAGTAAATTGTTTATGAGCTACTGGCATCTCATTAATTAATTCAGCTGAATCTATTTTTATTCCTAAATGGGATACTGCATCATCTGCTCTTTTCTCTATCTCTTTAGTGTCAATTTTTCTTATCCTCTCTCCAAAAATACCTTCTAAAAAGCTATTTGAAGTAGATTCTCTATTTAATACAATATTTTCATCTGCTTTAAATCCTGGAATTAAAGAAAACTCTTGATGAACCATTCCGATTCCTACTTCAAGAGCATCAAATGGAGATTTAAAATTTGTTTCTTGTCCTTCAAAATATATCTTTCCTCCATATCCTCCAGTCTCATGAATAACTGACATTCCAAAAATAGCTTTCATCAATGTTGATTTACCAGCACCATTTTCTCCAACTAATCCTACAATCTCTCCAGGTTCAACTTCAAGATTGATATCTTTTAAAACAACATTTTCCCCAAAAGATTTTGATAAATTCTCTATTTTTAACAAAACATTATTTTCCACATTTTCACCTCTTAAAAAATGAAAGGAGGGGTTTTACCCCTCCCTTATTATTTTATTTTAAAATATTTTTCAGGAACAGTTTCATCAGTCATATTTAAATATCCTTTTCCTAAAACATAAGTATCTTGATATAATAAGTAGAAGTTTTCTTTTTCAATTCCATTTACATCAGTATAGTTACTTCCATTCCATCCTGCTCCTGGAGTGAATTTCTTCAATGATTCCATAATAGCATCAAAGTCTGTAACATCTACATCATTTTCAATTACGTTTCTTGCATGATCTGCTAAAGCTACAACTGAGATGAAATTATATGAGTAAGCCCAAGTTCCCATTCTTCCTGCTGCTCCTTTTGCTACAACAGTATCTTCAACTTTCTTTAAGATTTTTGGCCAATTTCCTTTTTCATCTTCAGAGAATTTAATTCCTAAAGCTCCTGGATATCCCATTGTTGGAGAAGGTAAGTCAGCTTCTACAAAGTATCCACCATTTTCAGCAACTCTTTTTAAAAGAGGTTCTGTATGAGCATCGTTTGTTGCAAAGAATGCTACATTTTTACCATATTTTTCTAACCAACTTGGAACTTGTTCAAGAATATATTGTTGTGCTCCTGCAACTCCAACATCACTTACTGGGTCTGGAGCTGACATTTCAATAAATTCCATTCCTAAATCTTTAGCTGCTTCAGCCATTATATTTCTTCTTCTTGATAATAATTCATAACTTAAGTGTCTTGGGAAAGAGATATGCATGAATTTTTCTGCTCCCATTTTTTTAGCAGCTTTAACAATTAAATATCCTCTTGCTATATTATCTGGATAAGTTACTAAATCTGCTGCCTCTGAAATAATTTCAGGATCTTCATGAGGATTGTTTGCTATAAGTATAATATCTGGTCTTGCTTCTCTAATTCTTCTAAATGCTTCAACTGTTCCTGGAACAGCTTCTCCTACAATAATAACTTTCATTTTAGGGTCATCAGCTAATCCTACCATTTGAGAGATAGTTGTTTCCATCTCTTGCATAAAGTTATCTGGATATGTAACATGAGTTACCATTCCACCTTTATCTACTGATCCATACATTTTTACTATTTCTTCTGCTCCACGTAGATTATCTTCTGATTGAGATACAGTTCCACTAACTACCCCAATATGATAATCTGGTTCAGCTGCAAAAGCAAAGATTGACAAAATAAACATAAAAAATCCGTATAAATACTTTCTCATAATTTTCCCCCTTATAATTTAATTACTATTTAAATTTTATATATAAATATAGTATTTTACAGAAAGTCATAAAAAGACCGTACTTAACTCAGTACTATTTTTTTAGTACTCTTGTTATAAAATATTTATTTTGACTATGATTATACTCCTTTAAAACATTTATGTCAACATAGTTTTGAAAATTTTTTTTCTTATTTTTTAAAAATAAAAAATAGAAACTAATTTTTCAATAAAATTAGTTTCTAAACGTAAAAATAAAGATATTTAAAATTTTTAACTTTTCCAATGTAATTTTTTAAATAATCCCATCTAACCACTTTGGCAACTCTTGAGAAAGAACTAAATCCCAGGTTTTACTTTTATAGTAACAAAGTTTATAATTTTTAGAATTATCATATATTCTTACATAGTCTGCCAAAGGAACTACTTTTTTTAAATTTTCAAGAGTTTCATAATATCTTTTCTCCACTACTTCCTCTGGAATATCATGTCCTCCATTTAAAACTCTATTTTTTATTCTCTCCTTTGCTATTTCTGGAGAATTTAATCCTATATAATAAAGATAAATTGTATACCCCTTTTCTTTTATCTCTTCAATAGCTTTTAATATTCTCTTTCCTGTAAGAGTAGTCTCTTGATTAAAGGAAATCATCTTATCTACACACTCTTTTCTCATATTTAAAGCTATTCTTCCTGCTCTCATTTGATCTTGATTATTTCTCCAATCTCCTATCTCCATAACAATTTCATCTGTATTTATTCTCCTACCTAAATTTTCTGATAAAGTCATTATTTTATAAAGAGTTGTTTTTCCAGCACCATTCACACCTGCAAAGATAACACAATTAGCCATGGATCTCCTCCTTAGAAAGCAGTTCTTTTTGTAAAGTTTGCACTTTTAACTCCTCTAATTTTAGATAAAACTCTTTTTCTATTTCACTTTTAGAATTTTCAATTAATTTATCAATCTCAAATGTTGACAGATTTAAAATATACTTATATAAACTTTCTTCTTTATTATTCATAACTTTCTCCATTATGTAAAGTTTGTTAATTTTAGCTTTTAATCTTTATACTGTATCATTTCATCTCTCATTGGAAGTCTTGATTTCTCATATATTTCTAAAGATTTTATTTTATCATTTTCAATACCAAATATATAAATAGCTACCTTTTTCTCAAAAAACATTTTTGTCTTATCTTTTAAATCCCCATATATTCCTTTTATTAAAAGAGAGAAGTAAAATCTTTCAGATTCTCCAAAACCATTATCTACAACTTCAATTTGATAATTTGAATATGATTTAAAAATATTTTCAAAATACTTTTTCATATCAGCTTTATTTCTTTCTTGTAAACCTTGATCAATACATATAAAATTTCTATCTAGAAGAGAATCTATCTTTTTTATATTTCTTTTATTTATAGCCTCTATAAATTCAAAAATTAAAATTTTTGAGTGTATATCTTCCATATAATTCTTTATAAGCTCTTCATCTATATCTGTGTCAAATTCATCATCAAAAAGACTAGGACCTTCTAAATTATCGTCTGATGCTAAATCTAATATATTTAATTCATTTTCACTATCTAAAATAATCTCTAAATAATGCTCTGCAAAATAATCAGGAATAGCTCTTATCTTAAATGTAACTTCAATATCATACCCTGCTCCCATACTGTATAAGTTCACTTCAATATCACTTATTTTCAAACTATCAAAAAAATCTTTCTCTGATATTGGAAGAGTAATTCTTTCATTATTTACATCTAAATAGTATGTTTTTTTATCTATCATTTTCTTTTTTAGTTTAGTTCTTACATATTTTTCTAATTGTGATAAAAAATCCGCATTTTTTTTAGGTTTAAAAGGTTTTTCTATAAAACTATATTCACTTTCATCTATCCCTAAAAAAATATTATCCTCAATAATAGTTTCAACAATCCATTTTTTATTATTATCAATAATCTCTAACTTCTCTTCTATAAGAGGAAGAAGTCTTTTTACTTTGATCTTATTACCTGTTCCATAGACAAAATCAATTGTAGTTTCTATTCCTTTATCTCCCCATAGTTCATTGATTTCTGCTACATAACAATCTACTTCTTCACTTTTCTTTAATGATTTAATATTAATTTTTGCCATTCTATCTCCCTATTTATTTTATAATTTCTAACTTATATAAGTATCCTATATTTTTTCTAATTCATCAAGGGTAATTTTTTAATTTTTATCTCTTTAATAGCTTTTTCTAATTCAGTTATATCAAATTCCATATAACAAGATGATAAGTTTCTATCCTTATAAATAACCTTTAAAGTTTTACTCCTTTTAAAAACCTCCATCTCATCATCTATAAGAAGTATAAATATCTCATTAGGCTTATAGATATTTATTAATCCAATTCGTTCAAATTCAATAGGATGTTCTGTTACTAATTCAACTTTTGTTTTCTGCATTGTTTTATCTTCATCAATTTTCTCAGTAAAAGCAGGATATTTATCTGTTAGTATATACAAAGAATAATAATCAAGAATATCATCATAAGAGCCTTTTCTTATATAAAGAACACCTTTTTGATTTGGCTCTGATTTTACTGAATAAGTAAAAATCATATTATACTCTCTATCCACTTCCCATTTACTAAAAGAAAAGGTGGATAAAGTTAAAAACATTACTATTTTTAAAAATTTTTTCATTTTTATCCACCTCTTTTTTACTATTAAAGTTTTCTTTTATTTATCTATTTTAATACTTCACTATTAATCTTTATTTCTCTTTCATAAATCTTTAATATTGCTGGTTGCCCATCAGCAGGAAATCTAAAACTGCTTTTTACTGCTGCTTTCTTTGGTATATTAATATCTTCAACTAATTCTTGTACAAAAACTGCAAAGCCATCACTATCTAAAAGTTGCAAAGATTTTTGTTCATTAAGATTTGTTAATCTTATCATTCTATCTGTTTCATTTCTTAAACCAACAGTTACTTCATACCCTATATCATCTTTTGTTACTGATAAGACTTCAGCTTTTATATTTTCTTCAAACTGTTCTCTATCATAAATTATAAAAGCATCATCAATACTTGTCCCATCTTTTCTTCCAGTGTCTATTCCCTCTTTTACACCTTTTAAAACATCTTTTCCAGTAGATACAACTTCTGATACTACTGATGAAACAGCTTTAGTTATATTAGATTTTTCTTCTGCATATGATACTACGCCCACTAATAATCCCAAAACAAAAATTAATTTTTTCATATTTTCCCTCCTTTAAGATTTTATTATTTTTTTAATGGTGTTTCATTTAGTAGCTGTACTTTAAAAGCCCTGTTTTCTAAATCAAAATAGATAGTTATACTTCTTTCATTACTATTTACAATTTTCATAATAGTATGTTCTGTTGAAATTCCAAATTCAGGGTGATTTCTATAATTTGTTGGAATATGTTCCCACCCGTCGCTTCGAGTATAATCTTTAAATAAAATATCAGGTGTTAAGCTGCTTAATTCTTTATTATTTATTTTTATACTTGAACATTTTTTATCATAAAAAACAGTAATAGAATTAACTACTCCATCTTCTATTTTTTTATATGGCTCATCACTTTCTGTATCTTGATTTGTAATTGTAACTTCTAAAAATACTCCATTTCTTTCTAAAAGTCTAATAATTTTTCCACCATTAAGAATACCTTTACCGTCTTTTGATAATGACCAATCTGTTCTCATAGCATAATAATCTTCTCCAACTAGTGGATTTAAAAAATATGGTGTTTTATTACTTATAGTCCACCCATCATCAATAAGTTGTTTTAATGAACTTGGAACAGAAAAATACGTATCATTGATAGTAAGTCCAAATTCAAAATTATTTTTTATCATCTTATTTTCACTCTCCTTAGTTACTCCGTATATATTTATAGAAATAACTAATAAAAAACAGGTTATAACCATTAAATATTTTTTCATTTTCTCCTCCTATACTTTTTTAAGAATGATTTTTTACAGATACAGTTATATCAAAAAATTTCTGTAATACATTATTTTCCCTATAATAATCATCTATTGTAGGAAAAATAAGTTCTTCAAGACTTATTTTTTTATCTCCTTTTATCTCTTTAAACTTCTCATAATTTTCTGCAAATAATCTATGTTTTCTCTCACTGTTCTCTTTTAACTCAACCCAAAGATAACTATTATTTTCAAAAGGTACATTAACTCTATGCACACCGTCTTTATAACTTCTTTTGAATGGAATTTTCTCATCATCATTAAAAACTAAATTTTCTTCAAGAATTTCTACATTTTCAAAGTTCATCAAATCAACATATGCAAGATTTGTAATTATAGTAGCATCAAGCATAGAGTTTAAAGAGTTTCCAACTTCTTTTCCTAATGTTTTCATACCCTTTTCAAGTTCTTTTGAAAAATTCTCTGAGTTTTCTGATATTGTAATTTCATCATCAGAAACTTCTCTTATAATTATTTCATCATTACTTTCAACTATCTTTTCATCTTGTTCATTATAAAGTGTTCCATCGTGATTAAACCTTTGCTCCTCTATCGTCTGTCCATTTTTTATTTTAGCTTTTAGTTGTGGATTTCCATTTTCATAATAAACTTCATAAACTCCATCTAAGTCATTATTTTTAAATTCTTGTCTTGTCCATACATTTCCATTTTTATAATAATCTTCTTTTATCCCATGAAGTTCTCCATCTTTATAGTTTATTATTGATTCTAAAGTACCATCTTCTAAATAAGCTTTCCATTCTCCCTCTTGTAAACTATTTTTATAACTTCCTGAAAGTCTTATTTTTTTATTTTCGTGATATTCTTTAAAATCTCCATTCATCTCTCCATTTACATAGTTTACTTCTCCTTGAAGATTTCCATTTGGATAGTATGCTTTAAATTCTCCCTCAAGAACTCCACTTTTATAATTTGCTGATACTCTTAATTTTCCTGTACCATTATAAAATTGTTCTGTAACTCCATCTCTTTCTCCATCCTTAAAGTTAGCATTATCTATAAGTACTCCATCTTCTGTGTACATTTGAAAAACTCCATTTTGTTTTCCAGCTTTCCAATGCCCAATCTCTTTAATATTATTTTTATAGTAAATAACATTTAAACCATCAAGCTCTCCATCTTTATAAGAATAAATATCCGTATATTCTTCACTTGCACTTTTAGTTCTTCCACTAAATGGATTCCCCTCTTTATCACAAAGTTTTCCATTGATATTTTTTAACTGCTCCTCTTTTTCAATAGCAGGAAGATATCTAAAAAATAAATATCTATTTTGATAAATATAAGTTCCAACTCCTATTCCAACTAATAAAACTACTCCTAGTATTACCTTAGCTTTCATAGCTCTCCCTTCCTTTCTAGAAAATAAAACCTATTATTTTGCCAATAAATGAAACTGCTAAAAAAACTCCTCCTATAATTATCAAAATATACTCTCTCCCTTTGTTAGCTCCATCTTCTGCTATCCAGTACTCTTTTGGATTATTTTTATTTACTAGCAATTTATAATCTTTTCCAACTTCAAACTCTACTAAATTAACATCTTTTATTTTTTTCATAAATTTTCTAGTTTTCTCAGGCATCTCATCAATATTTATATTTTTCAGTTCTTCTCTTGCTCTATTATTATATCTTCCTCTATACTCCTCTTCATAAGTTATTCCATTCACAACATATCTGAAAATAGGATAATATTTATTTAAACTTGGAGAGTAATTGTAACTTATAAGAGTTCCTATGGTATAGAAACTTCCTTCAATAGCTTTATTATATTGAAAAATATTAAAACTTCCCACTGCAATCAGTATAATTCCAATTAAAGTTAACATATTATCACCTCTTTTAGTAGGTAGAGATTAGAATGCTCCACCTCCACCACGGCTTCCTCCACCACCTGAAGAGCCTCCACTAAATCCTCCACCACTTCCTCTTGAAGATGGTCTGCTCTTAGCAAGTTCTGATACTCCCCTTGTAGTAGCTCTAGAAACTGTTCTCTCTATACTTCTAAATCCTGAGTTTCTATTGTACATTCCCATAAGAGGAGTTCTATTAAGTCTTGATATATTCTCTCCACTATCTCTAAATATTTTTTGGTAACCCTTTGCCACCTCTTCTGCAACTCCTAAAGCTATTGCATATACAAAATAGTGTTCCCAAATATATATTGATGCAAGTTTAGCCTCCTCTAAGTTACTGTAATCAACTAAAAATTTTTTAAATGCCAACCATTTTGCTCTTAGTTTTTCAGCCTCTAAAGTATATTTTCCTCTTGTTGATGTTGTAAAAACTAAAACAGCAAAAGCTACAAAAGGAAAGATAATAAATTTTCCATTATCAAAATAAACAGCTAAGAAAGGTCCAAGAGGTACACTTAAAAAAGCTGTAATCATTCCTAAAGCTTTTGGCAACTTTTTAACTGGCTCTTTTTCAAAACCAACTTTTTCCAAATCTTTTTCTACCATTGATTCCCATTTTTCATAATTTCTTCCAAATTTTATAGCATTCTTTCTATCTCTGATATTTTCCTCTATCTCCTCCATTGATACCTCTGTACCATTTCCTATCTCATCAATATACCAATCAACTACAAATTTTTCATAATTTTTTAATGCTTTTTCATCATAAGAATTTTTTCTAAGAATAGTTTTGTTATTTACTCTATCCTCTATCATTTCAAATATATCTCTTCTTACCAAGTCCATAACTGTAGCAAGTAGTTGGTTAGGTGATACATATCTATAAGCAATAGATCCTCCTACTGCTGGAGAAAAATCATCTGGAGCCTCTCTAAAATACTCTCCATATTCATTAGTTACCTTATATTTTTTTCTATTTTTTACATAGTTAAATGCAACCACAAAAATTATCCAACCACCCCAAAGAAAGAAAACTATATTTCCAATAGTTCCCCTCATTTGAGCAAACTTTCTCTCTCTATCTGCTTTGTCTGCCAGTTTATTTTCCATTTTCATAATTTTTTCATAGCCATCTTCATTTTTTACAAGAGATGGTTTTATATTAGGAATTAAACTTTTAGGAAAAAGAACATTAGTTTCTACAAACTCTCCAGAATAATATCCTTTAAGAGTATAAAGAATCTCCCTTCCACTTATAATATCTACATTTCCAGTAAGAGGTCCATGCCCAAAAGCTTTTATATCCTCTTTATTTACATTTTTTGGAAGAATTATTTTTATTTGAATATTTTCTATATCTGTTTGCCAACCTCTTCCTACCATCTTTCTATTAAATTGAGCAATATCATTATATACTGTTACCCCTTGAGAAAGAGTATATTGAAAAAGAAACCATTTTTTTGTATCTCTCATAGGATAGTAAAGTTTTACCTCTCTCAAATCATCTCTATCTTTTAGAGAATAAGTTCCTCTTCTTTGACTATTATTATTTATAGCTGGTACAAACTCGCTATCCTTCTCATAAAAAACTCTTAGATTTTTCAGATCTCCATACCCTTTATAATCTATATTATAAAGAATCCCATTAATCTCATAAGCATTATATTGAACAAGTTCATTTATATCTACACTTCCATCTAGATTAATATATGCCTCTATTCTTAAATTATCTACATTGTAACTAGGCTCACCATAAATTGATATAGATATAAAACTTATAAATATAACAACTAAAATTTTCTTAAATGAAATTTTAAATTTTTTCATCTTTTCTTCCTCCAAAATCTAGTATTGTATTGAATAAAAAAATGCCCATGACAAAATTACCATTTTAATTAAGTAATTTTATCATGAGCATCACCTCTCTTCAATTAAATTGCTTAATATAAATATAATACATAACTTTCAATTAAGCAAATTTTTATTTTAAGAGTTCCCTATA
>JADYUE010000055.1 GCA_021531615.1 Fusobacterium varium
TTTTTTTGAAAAAAAGTAAAAAAGGTGTTAATACATTTAAGTACCAACACCAAAAATTATACACCCTCTATTTAAAGTTTGAAAAAATAATATTAAATTTAAAAAAATTTTTAAATTCTTGTTACTTTAACTAAATATTTTTCAAAAATAAAGGTAGTTTTAAAAATAAAAAGTTGATTTTTTAAAGAAAACATGTTAATATAATTTTAAAAATTTTATGTCTTGAAACAGTATTAAAAATATTAAAAAAAAAACTAAATAACTGTTTTACGATTGAAAACGAAAAAAGTAAAGGAGAAAAAGAGAATGGAGCAAAATTTACAAGCTAAAAAAACAAGTAGATTAGATAAGTTTCTTAACTTTGTTGAAGTTGCAGGAAACAAGTTACCACATCCAGTAGCGATGTTCTTTGGATTCTTTGTGATAACAATTATCTTTTCTTTTATCCTATCTAAAATGGGAGTATCAGTAACTTATTCTGAAATTTCAAAAACTACAGGGGAAGTAGTTAGAAAAACAACTACTGTTCAAAACTTATTAACTTCTTCTGGTATTAGAGGAATATTTACATCAGCAGTTAAAAACTTTACTGGACATGCTGCTTTAGGATCAATAGTTGTAGCAATGCTTGGAGTTGGACTTGCAGATGGAACTGGACTATTAAGTTCATTAATTAAAAAATTAGTGTTATCTACACCAAAGGTTTTAGTGTCAGCAATAGTTGTATTTGCAGGGGTTATGTCAAATATAGCTTCAGATGCTGGGTATGTTGTACTTATCCCATTGGGAGCAGTAATATTTGCATCTTTTGGTAGACATCCATTAGCAGGGATAGCAGCAGCATTTGCAGGAGTATCTGGAGGATTCTCAGCTAACTTATTAATAGGAACAACTGACCCTCTACTTGGAGGAATTAGTACTTCAGCAGCTCAAATTGTATTACCAGGATATTCAGTAGATGCAACAGCAAACTATTTCTTTATGTTTGCATCAACATTCTTAATTACAATAATAGGTGCATGGCTTACTGATAAAGTAGTTGAGCCAAGATTGGGAGAGTATACAGGACCAAAATTAGAAGTAGATGCTAACTCAGAATTGACAGCTCAAGAGAGAAAAGGATTAAGAGTATCTCTTTTATCTATAATAATATTTGTAATAGTAATCCTATTTATGGTGTTACCTGAAAATGCTATTTTCAAATTAACAGAAAAAGAGATTGCAGAGTTTGTTAAAGCTAACCACAGACAACCAGGAACAATGGAACTTTTAAAACCTTTCTTTGGACAATCAATAGTATTTGTTTTAATGTTAGCATTTTTTATACCTGGATTATGTTATGGAGTTACAGCAGGAACTGTTAAATCTCATAAAGATGTAATAAAAGCTTTAGTAAAAGCAATGTCTTCTTGTGGGCAAGTATTTGTTATTATCTTTATATCTGCTCAATTCGTATATGTGTTTACAAAATCAAATATTGGAATTGTAATAGCTGTAAACTTAGCAAATATCTTAAAAGATATGGGAGTTACAGGGGTTGCAGCAGCAGTTGGATTGATTTTCCTAACAGCTTTTGTAAACCTATTTATTGGAGGAGCTTCATCAAAATGGTTAATGCTTTCGCCAGTATTTATACCGATGTTTGTTGAATTAGGACTTACACCAGAATATACACAATTAGCATATAGAATTGGAGATTCAACAACAAATATTATTTCTCCATTGATGTCTTACTTCCCAATTATAGTAGGATTTGCTGCTAAATACTCTAAAAATGAAGAGGATATGGGAATGGGAACTATTATTGCAATGATGTTACCATACTCAATGGCATTCCTATTTGCTTGGACAGGATTATTCTTAATTTGGACATTCTTAGGACTTCCTATTGGACCAGGAGTAAAAATGTTTATGTAATAAAAAAGCTTAGTAGATCATTATTGATTTACTAAGCTTTTTTCTATGATTAAAACTATAATTTATCGTTCTAATTTACATTAACAAAACTTATATTTTTTAACATCAAGTTGTCTCCATGTCAGTGAATAAAGAATCCCTATAGCTTATTTCGTTGAAAATGCAAAACTCGGCTATGCCTCAAACACGTTGCATTTTCTTAACTGCATTTCGCTGAGGGTTTATAAAAAATCGTTGTAGCACAGGACTTCGCCTGTGTCTCAAAAGTAATAGTCGTTTGCACTCCTTTACTTTTGGAAATTACATCAACTTGATGTTAGGGATAATTATTTTTAATACTCCTAATATCAGCTAAATGTAATTTGGAGAAGAATATTAGAGAGAGTTACGAAATCTGACGCTAAAAATTCCGACGTGTTTGAACGAAGTGAGTTTCGGAATTTTAGTCAGATGAGTGTTACTCTCTCTTTATTCTTTGACATGGAATTTAGCTGATATTTAAAAGAAATAGAAACAACTTAACTTGACTAATAATCGCTAATGCAAAGGCACTTTGTCAAAATCTAACGATACATAAGAAAAAATAAATTTAGTTAGATATATTATAGTTTATCTATTTATTCTAAACTTTGACTAGCAGCCATTAAGAAAGGAACTACCTGTTTCTTTCTAGAAACTACTCCTTCTAACCAAGCAGTATTATTTTCAAGTTTTACACTGAAAGCTCTCTCTACAAGTTCTGGGAAATCTCCAACAACAATAGCAAAAGATCCAGACTTAATAATATCTGTAATTACTAAGATAAACATAGAGTAATTAGCATTTTTATTTATCTCTTTCATAGTCTTTTCAAGATCAACTTGTTTGCTTAAAACTCCAGCTACGTCAACTGTATTTATTTGAGCAATAGCCATATGAATACCATTCATTGAAAACTCTTTCATATCAGTAGTTAAAATTTCAAATGGAGTTCTATTAGCTAAAGATGTTCCAGCTATAAGCATATTCATTCCATACTCTTCATAGTCATGAATCTCACAAATTTGTGAAAGCTCTTTAACTGTATCAATATCCTTTTGAGTACAAGTAGGAGATTTAAATAATAGTGTATCTGAAAGGATAGCACTCATCATAAGTCCAGCAGCTTTTTTACTAGGAACAACTCTAGCATCTTTGAAAAGTTCATATACAATAGTACATGTACATCCTACTATTTCAGCATTTATTTTAACAGGTTCATCAGTTATAAAGTTACCAAATTTATGGTGATCTATAACTTGAAGAATTTTAGCATCTTGTAATCCATCAACAGAGTGAGCTCTCTCATTGTGATCTACTAAAATAACTTGTTTTCTAGTAAAGTTGATTAAGTTCTTAGTTCTAATAGTTCCATAAACAGTTCCATCTTTTTCTGTAACTGGGAAGTTTGTTTGTGTAGCCTCTTTCATAATATCTTTTATATCATGTAAAAAATCATCTTTCTTAAAAGAATAGAATTTAGCATTAGTTAATATAGAAGATAGAGATAGAGATTGACTAATCAAACTAATAGTTTTAAATAAGCTTGTATGAACTCTCATAATAGCACAATCCGAAGTTACTCTTGGACTTATAAAATCATCTTCTTCACAAGCAACTATAATAACTTTTGCTCCAGCTTTAATGGAACGGTCAATACCATCAACCATTGATGTAGTAACAACAATGTCCCCTGGAGTAACATCTTCAAGCTCAGAGATAGCTTTAAGATTTCCAGTGATAATTCCACTTGGGTAAGTTCCACTTACAATAACTCCATCAAGTACATCTTTTAAGTTTTCAAAAGTTGTTTTATATTTTCCAAAAAGGTCTGAATGTTCAAGATTTAAGTATGTATTAGCTATATCTGAAATATGAATCATACCTTTTAATTGTTTCTTTTCATCAACAACAGGAAGGCTGGAAAAATTTTCAACAGTCATAGTATCCAAAGCAGATCTTAAAGATTCATCATAGGATAAAACAGTTTTCTCCACACTTGTTAAATCTGATATTTGTGCACTTACAGTTTTTAAAAATTTAGGAGTTTTTACTCCAAAGTGTTTTAAAACAAATTCAGTCTCTTTATTTATATCTCCAAGACGATAGGGAATAGCAGTAACCCCCATCTCTTTTTTTAATTCAGCAAGAGCAATAGAAGAACAAATTGAATCTGTGTCTGGGTGTCTATGCCCAAAAATTAAAATAGGTTCCATACCAACAATCCTCCTCAATATATTTCTTTAGAATATCTTAGCATTTTTTTTTAACTTCAACAAATATTATTTGCTAAAACATGATATAATATACAAAAATAAAGTGATATATAAGGGAGAAAATAATGGAAAAAATGACACTGAATTTTGGTGAAAACCTAGATAACATAAAGAAAAAAATTGAGAAGATGAGAGAGGATATTTTAAAGTATAACCAATATTACTATACTAATAATGAAAGTCTTATCTCAGATGTTGAATATGACAATCTGATAAAGGAGCTAAAAGAGTTAGAGGAGCAATATCCACAATTTAAAAATGTAGAGTCTCCAACTGAAAAGGTAGGAGCTACAAATTTAAGAGAGAGTAAGTTTCAAAAGGTAACTCATAAAAAACCTATGTTGAGCCTTTCAAATACATATAATGAGGGAGAGATAGGAGATTTTATTGAAAGAGTAAGAAAACTTATTCCAGAGGATAAAGAATTGAAATATGCTTTAGAACTGAAATTAGATGGACTTTCTATAAGTGTGCAATATGAGAAGGGTAAACTTGTAAGGGGAGTAACTAGAGGAGATGGAGCAATAGGGGAAGATGTAACAGAGAATATTATGGAGATTGCAACTATTCCACATGAATTACCAGAGCCATTGGATTTAGAGGTAAGAGGAGAGATTGTTCTACCTTTAAGTAACTTCTTAAAGCTTAATGAGAGAAGAATGGAGGCTGGAGAAGAGGTGTTTGCTAACCCTAGAAATGCTGCAAGTGGAACTTTAAGACAGATAGATTCAAGTATAATAAAAGAGAGAGGATTAGATAGTTATTTCTACTTCTTAGTTGATGCAGAAAAATATGGGGTTAAAACTCATAGTGAAAGTATAAAATTTTTAGAAAAATTAGGATTTAAAACAACTGGGGTATGTGAGGTTTTAGAATCAGCTAGTAAGTTGAAAAAGAGAATAGATTATTGGGAAAAAGAAAAAGAGAATCTTGACTATGAAACTGATGGAATGGTTATAAAGGTTGATGAATTAGAGCTTTGGAATATTTTAGGAAATACTACTAAAAGTCCGAGATGGGCAATAGCATATAAATTTCCAGCTAAGCAAGTGACAACAACAATGTTAGGGGTAACTTGGCAAGTTGGAAGAACAGGAAAGGTTACTCCAGTTGCAGAGCTAGAAGAGGTACTTCTATCAGGTAGTAAGGTAAAGAGAGCAAGTTTACACAACTTCCATGAGATAGAGAGAAAGGATATTAGAATAGGAGATAAGGTATTTATTGAGAAAGCAGCAGAGATAATACCTCAAGTTGTAAAATCTATAAAAGAGTTTAGAGATGGAAGTGAAATTCAAATAGTTGAACCAACAGAGTGTCCAGTTTGTCAAAGTCCAGTGGCTAGAGAGGAAGGTCAAGTAGATATAAAGTGTACTAACCCAAATTGCCCTGGAAAGATAAAGGGAAGAATAGAGTATTTTGTTTCAAGAGATGCTATGAATATAAGTGGTTTTGGTAGCAAGATGGTTGAGAAGATGTTGGAGCTTGGCTTTATAAAAAATGCAGGTGATATATATAATCTTAAATCTCATGAAGAAGAGTTGGTTAAGATTGAAAAAATGGGAAAAAGAAGTGTAGAAAAACTTTTAGAATCAATAGAAGAGAGTAAAAAAAGAGATTATTCAAAGGTGTTGTATGCTTTAGGAATACCATTTATAGGGAAATATTCAGGAAAACTTTTAGCTAATGCAAGTGGAAATATAGATAAGCTTATGAATATGAGTATAGAGGAGCTTATAGAGATAGATGGTGTTGGAGATAAGGGAGCAAAGGCTGTTTATGATTTCTTTAGAGATAGTGAAAATCTACAATTAATAGAGGTATTAAGAGGATATGGATTACAATTTGTTCAAGAGGTTAAAGAGGAGCAAAGCAGTGAAGAGAGAATTTTTGAAGGAAAAACTTTCTTATTTACAGGAACATTAAAAAATTTTAAAAGGGAAGAGATAAAAGAGGAGATTGAAAAACTTGGAGGGAAAAATCTTTCAGCAGTGAGCAAAAACCTTGATTATCTAATTATAGGGGAGAAAGCAGGAAGTAAATTAAAAAAAGCTCAAGAATTAGGAACAGTTAAAATTTTAACAGAAGATGAATTTTTAGAAATCTGTGGAAAAAAGTAATAAAAATTAGATAAATAATTACCTTAGATTGACTATCTGACCGATTTATGGTAGCATATATCTTGATAAAGTGTCAGAATAATAATTATTAAAGAGAGGAATCAAAGGATGATAGGAGAAATTTTCAAAAAGATATTTGGGACTAAAAATGATAGAGAGATAAAGAGAATTAGAAAAATAGTTGATGCTATCAATAAACTTGAACCAGATTTCCAAAAACTTACTGATGAACAACTTAGAGAAAAAACAGCTTATTTTAAAGAAAGATTATCACAAGGTGAGACACTTGATGCAATTCTTCCAGAAGCATTTGCAACTGTAAGAGAGGCATCAAAAAGAGTTCTTGGACTTAGACACTATGATGTACAACTTATAGGGGGAATCGTTCTTCATGAAGGAAAGATAACTGAAATGAAAACAGGAGAAGGTAAAACTCTTGTGGCAACTTGTCCAGTTTACTTAAATGCTTTAACTGGAAAAGGGGTTCACATCATCACAGTTAACGACTATCTAGCTGCTAGAGATAGAGATATGATGGGAAGAGTATATGAATTCTTAGGATTAACTTCAGGAGTAATCTTAAATGGATTAAATACAGAAGCTAGAAAAGCTGCATATAATAGTGATATTACATATGGAACAAACTCTGAGTTTGGTTTTGACTATTTAAGAGATAATATGGTTGGAAGTGCAGATGAAAAGGTTCAAAGAGAGTTAAACTACTGTATAGTTGACGAAGTTGACTCGATTTTAATTGATGAGGCTAGAACTCCATTGATAATTTCAGGAGCTGCAAGTGAAACAACAAAATGGTATAAGATATTCTATCAAATAGTTTCTATGTTAAGTAGAAGTTATGAAACAGAAGGAATTAAAGATATAAAAGCTAAAAAAGAAATGAATATCCCACCTGAAAAATGGGGAGATTATGAAGTTGATGAAAAGGCTAAGAATATAGTTCTTACTGAAAAAGGGGTAGCAAAAGTTGAAAAACTTCTAAAAATAGATAACCTATACTCTCCTGAAAATGTAGAGTTAACTCACTATTTAAACCAAGCCTTAAAAGCTAAAGAGCTATTTAAAAGAGATAAAGATTACCTTGTAAGAGAGGGACAAGTAATAATTATAGATGAGTTTACTGGAAGAGCTATGGAAGGAAGAAGATATTCAGATGGACTTCACCAAGCTATTGAAGCTAAAGAGGGAGTAAATATTGCTGGAGAAAACCAAACTCTTGCATCTATTACACTTCAAAACTACTTTAGAATGTATGAAAAACTTTCAGGAATGACAGGAACTGCTGAAACAGAAGCTGCTGAATTTGTACATACTTATGGACTTGAAGTAATAGTTATCCCTACAAATAAGCCAGTACAAAGAATAGATCATCCAGATTTAGTTTATAAAACTCACAAAGAGAAGATAAATGCTATTATAGCCAGAATTGAAGAGTTGCATGCTAAAGGACAACCAGTTCTTGTTGGTACAATCTCAATTAAAAGTTCAGAAGATCTGTCAGAACTTTTAAAAGCTAGAAAAATACCACACAATGTATTAAATGCTAAGTTCCATGCTAAAGAGGCTGAAATAGTAGCTCAAGCAGGAAGATATGGAGCTGTTACTATTGCTACAAACATGGCAGGTAGAGGAACAGATATTATGCTTGGAGGAAACCCAGAGTTCTTAGCAATTGAAGAAGTTGGAAGCAGAGATGCTGAAAACTATAATGAAGTATTAGAAAAATATAAAGTTCAATGTGATGCTGAAAGAGAAAAAGTAATGGCTCTTGGAGGATTATTTATCCTAGGAACAGAAAGACATGAGTCTAGAAGAATAGATAACCAATTAAGAGGAAGAGCAGGAAGACAAGGAGACCCTGGAGCATCAGAATTCTATCTATCATTAGAAGATGATTTAATGAGACTATTTGGATCAGATAGAGTAAAAACTGTAATGGAAAAATTAGGACTTCCAGAGGGAGAACCTATTACTCACTCAATGATCAATAAGGCTATTGCTAATGCACAAACTAAGATTGAATCAAGAAACTTTGGAATTAGAAAAAATCTTCTTGAATTTGACGATGTAATGAATAAACAAAGAACAGCAATTTATGCAAGTAGAAATGAAGCTATGTTAAAAGATGACTTAAAAGAAACAATACTTCATATGTTAAGAGATACAATTCATAAAACTGTTGTTGAAAGATTTGTTGGAGAATATAAAGAGGATTGGGATATCCAAGGACTTGCAGATTTCTTACATGAAAGATATGGATATACTATCAATGATTTAAATGAGTATAAATCTACAAGTATTGAGAATTATAGTGAAAAACTATATAATGAAATTGTAAAAGAGTATGAAGAAAAAGAAAATAGAATAGGTTCTGATATGATGAGAAGATTAGAAAAATATATTCTATTTGAAGTAGTAGATTCAAGATGGAGAGAACATCTAAAATCACTAGATGGATTGAGAGAAGGAATCTATTTAAGAGCATACGGACAAAGAGATCCTATCGTAGAGTATAAACTACTTTCAGGAGAACTATATGAAAAGATGCTTGAAACAATAAAAGAACAAACAACATCATTCCTATTTAAAGTAATTGTTAGATCTCCAGAAGAAGAGATGGCACCGAGAGAAGAGGCAACAAGAGTGCAAGATAATAGTGAAGAAGTAGAAGCAGGAGCAGATGGAGAGATCAAAGGTGACGATCCTTGCCCTTGTGGAAGTGGAAAGAAATATAAAAACTGTTGTGGAAGACTTTAATTAAAATCTAGGAGGGTAAAAGATGAAAAAGTTAATTTTAAGTATGTTAATAGCAGTATTCTTTATCTCATGTAGTTCAGCAGAGAAAGCAGGTTCTTTAGAGCAAAAATATAACATCACAAAACAATCAGCTAAAGAGTGGGATAAAACTATAATTAATGTTGTAGTTGGAGAAGCTCTAATAGAAGATTGGTATGGAGAAGAAAATCCTATTCTTTATCTAAGAAAAACAGGAAAAATGAGTGAAAAAGATTTCAATTTCCTAACTTCATTAGGAGATAAAAATGTAAATGATATAACTGATGATGAATTTGAACGTTTTGTTGATTTAGTAAAAAAATACAATAAAAAAATGCCAAGAAAATTCTTCCTTGAAAATGAAAATATAAAAGATCCAAAAGGACTTGTAGAAGCTATGGTAAGAGAATCATATTTAAGAATGGATACTCCTTCAAGCCACATTAAAGAGGTAGTTGCAACTCCAGAAGAATGGGAAGAGATAGTTGCTTTCTCAAAACAAACTGACTTAAATGAAAAAGATGTAAAAAAACTTAGAAAACTTTTAAATAGCTTTATTAAAAGAGATGAATTTTACTCAACAGAAACTTGGTATAATAGAGAAGTATCAGCTAGAACTATAAAAATTGCTGGAATTAATGCTAGAGAAAATAAGACAGCTATAGAAAAAAATAATGTTAATGCAAAAGCATTATATCTAGCTTATCCAGAATATTTCTCTAAACTTGAAAAATGGGATGATTAATATTTTTGGGGAGGCGTCTAATTTAAAGACGCCTTTCTTTACCAAAAGAAAGTGAGAGATTATGGAAGTAGATCTTCATATACATACTATTGCTTCAGATGGAACTTTTACTCCAGAAGAGGTTATTTTAGAAGCTAAAAGAAGAGGCTTAAAAGCTTTAGCTATAACAGATCATGATACTGTTGATGGAATAGAAGAAGCTAAAAAGAAAGCTCAAGAGATAGGAATAGAGTTTGTTCAAGGAATAGAAATATCATGTAATACACAAGATTATGAAGTTCATATATTAGGATATTTTTTAAATCTTGAAAATAAGAAATTTATGAATGAACTTGAAGAATTAAAAAAAGCTAGAGATAATAGAAATCTGAAAATAGTAGAAAAATTAAAAGCTTGTGGAATAGATGCTGATTTGGAAGAGATTGCTAAAATGGCTCCAGGAAAGATAATAAGTAGATTACATTTTGCTAATTATCTCGTTGAAAAAGGGGTTGTTTTAAGTAAAGAGGAAGCTTTTGATAAGTATCTAGGGAAAAGAGGAAGGGCATATATACCTAAAGAGAATTTTCCACCAGAGAGAGCAGTTAAAATGTTAAGTGAGAATGGAGCATTTGTTTCATTGGCTCATCCTAAATTAGTTGTAAATAATGATGGAATAATTGAGAATATGATTTCAAATCTTGTAAAAGTTGGATTAAATGGAATAGAGGCTCAATATGGAACTTTTTCCCCATCAGATATAAAAAAATATAAGAAAATGGCAAAAAGACACTCACTTTTAGTGACTGGAGGATCAGACTTTCATGGAGCTAATAGAGAGGGAGTGAATATAGGAGATACAGGAATTACATATTCACAATTTAGATTGATAAAAGAGAGAAATGCAGGAGGTAAATTATGATTATAGTAACTGGTGCAGCTGGAATGATTGGAAGTGCATTTGTTTGGAAACTTAATGAAATGGGAATAAATGATATTCTAGTTGTAGATAAATTAAGAACAGAAGAAAAATGGTTAAATTTAAGAAAGAGAGATTATGCTGATTGGGTAGATAGAGATGACCTTTTTGATTGGCTTGCTAATCCAGCTAATGCAGAAAAAATAACAGGTGTAGTACATATGGGAGCTTGTTCTGCAACTACTGAGAGAGATGGAGATTTCCTAATGGCTAATAACTATGGATATAGTAAAAAACTTTGGGAATTCTGTGCTGAAAGACAAATAAATTATGTTTATGCTTCATCAGCAGCTACATATGGTGGAGGAGAATTAGGATATAATGATGAAGTTTCTCCAGAAGAATTAAAAAAATTAATGCCTCTTAATAAATATGGATACTCTAAAAAAATATTTGATGATTGGGCATTCAAACAAAGAATAGCTCCAAAACAATGGACAGGATTAAAATTCTTCAATGTATATGGACCACAAGAGTATCACAAAGGAAGAATGGCATCAATGGTATTCCATACATTTAATCAATATAGAGAAAATGGTGGAGTTAAACTTTTCAAATCTCATAAAGAGGGATATAAAGATGGAGAGCAACTTAGAGATTTTGTTTATCTAAAAGATGTTGTGGATGTAATCTACTTCTTACTAACTGAAAAAGTTGAATCAGGAGTATATAATATAGGAACTGGAGAGGCTAGAAGCTTCCTAGATCTTTCTATGGCAACAATGAGAGCAGCTTCTAAAAATCCAGATCTTGCTGTTGAAGATGTAGTTGAATTTATTCCAATGCCTGAAGATTTAAGAGGAAGATATCAATACTTTACACAAGCTTCAATGGATAAATTGAAAAAAGCTGGATATACTAAAAAATTCCACTCATTAGAAGAGGGAGTTAAAGATTATGTAGAAAATTATATGGCAACAGAAGATCCATATTTATAGGAGGAAATTGATAGATGAATCCTTTTTTAATTGTTATTATACTTGGTATAGTAGAGGGAATGACAGAGTTTCTTCCTGTTAGTAGTACAGGACACATGATCTTAGTTGAAAAATTTATAAACAGCAGTTTTTTTACTAAAAATTTTATGGATAGTTTCTTGATAATTGTACAATTAGGAGCTATTCTTGCAGTAGTTTTATACTTTTGGAATGATTTAACTCCTTTTGTAAAAGAAAGAGAAGTTTTTGTCCAAAGGTTTAGATTGTGGGCAAAGGTTGTAGTTGGAGTTCTTCCATCAGCTGTAATTGGACTACTTTTAGATGACTATATTTCTGAATATTTTATGGGAAATGTAGTTGTTGTAGCTACAACACTTATCTTTTATGGAATAATATTGATAGTTGTTGAAAAATATTATAAAAGCTCTTCAAATATTGATAGCTTTAGTAAAATGGGATATAAAAAAGCTTTTACAGTTGGATTATTCCAATGTTTAGCTATGATTCCAGGAACTTCAAGATCAGGAGCAACTATAATAGGGGGACTTCTTTTAGGACTTTCAAGAGGAGTGGCAACAGAATTTTCATTTTTCTTGGCTATACCAACTATGTTTGGAGCAACACTATTGAAACTTTTAAAAAATGGATTGAAATTTTCTCCAGTTGAATGGCAACTTTTAGGAGTGGGATCTCTTGTATCTTTTGTTGTTGCATATCTTGTAATTAAATGGTTTATGGGATATATTAAAAAGAGAGATTTTGTTTCTTTTGGAATATATAGAATAGTTCTAGGAATTTTAGTTTTAATTGCTGTATTTATTTAGGTGATTAAATGAATAAGATAAAAACTTTTTTGATTTATATATTTATGGGTGTAGCTCTAGTAAATTTTATAGGAGTTTTCTATTTTAAAACTTCAAATATAGAGGCATTTACTAAGTATATTGAATTTTGTTCTAAGAATGAAGTGAAGTTAAAAGAAGTAAAGGATAAAGAGAAAGTAGAAGAGATAACTAAAATTTATAGAAGTTTTCAAGAAAAAGGGATAGTAGAGCCTAAAAAAATGATAGGTTATCATGTGAAAAATGTAAAACAAGGAGCTCCTCTTATAAGTACATATTATAAGATCTACCAAATGGGAAAAGGTTATGACTTATATAGAGAAGCTGGAGAAAAATTAATAGAAGAAAATTAAATTAAAAGCAATTCTGATTTAAGTATTGGAATTGCTTTTTTGTTTGGCTCTTTGTCAAATAGTGTTGGTGGAAAAAACAAATAAATTTTCAAGTAACTCCAGTGATTTTC
>JADYUE010000056.1 GCA_021531615.1 Fusobacterium varium
ATCATAAAAATTAAACTTTAAGCTAGCTAATTTTTTATAGAATTTGATCAGCTGAGTAAATACACTAATTGAAAGAGAGAGGATATCACCATCCTCTCTCTTCTTATTAACTATTCTGCTAAATCTGAACAACAGATATTTTTATCTGAATCTATCTCTACCATTATACAATGCCCAGCAAAATAATCTGGATAGCAGTAGAAATAAACTTCCATACTTATTTTATCTTCATCAAAAATAATATTTACAGTTTCAGGATATAAGTTTTTTAAAAATTTCTCTTTCTTTATAGGTAAATAAACTTTTTCATTATCCTCTACAAGATAACATCTTCCATCTTCTCCTTCAACTGGTATTCCACTACTAGCCCATTTTTCAGCAAGGGAGATAATTCCACTTTCTAAAAGTTTCTCTTCTAATTTTTCTCTATTTTCCTCTAACCATTTTAAATTCTCTTTTATCTCTTCTAACTTTTCATCTAACACTAACTCATCTTCAGAAATTATACTTAAAGCAACTTTATCTCTATTAAAGATGCTAAATAGAGTTTCATAACTATCCTCTGTATCAAAGAAATCTTCAGTTTTTAAAGTCTCAAAAGTTTTTTTATCCTCATATATATCAAATTTCATATTCAATTTTCTTAAAAAGAAAAGTGTCCAAATATCATTTGGTGCTAAAGAGTACGAGTTTTTAAAATATTCTAAAGCTTTCTCTTTATCATCTAAATAATAGTAGTTATGCCCCATTCTATAATGCCAAAGAGAATCATTTTTTCCTTGCTCCTCAACTGAAAGCAGTACATCTATTGCCTCTTGATACTTTCCTTGCCCATTTAATGCCCTTGCTAAATATGTTTCTACCTCATAATCTCTTTTATTAGCAGATAGGGTTTTAATCTTTTCTACAATTTTATTGTACTCACCATTTTCAATAAATTTATCAAATTTTTCAAATAATATTCTACTCATATACTCTCCTTAATATATACTTATTATAATATTTAATTTTTTATTGTAACATCTTTTATAAAAATCTAAAAGTCCCTCATAACAGAATATAATCTCATCAAAAATATCTTCAGCCACTGCTTTTTTCCATCTATTTGGATAGATTTTAGCTTTATCATACTCTTCAAGATTTTGTTCTTTCACAAGAGCGTCAATATTTACTTTTTCTAAAGCATCTATTATCTCTGGCAACTCACTATATTTACTAACCTTTAAAATCTCTTTAATACTATTGGTATTAGCTAATTTTTCCTTTCCCATAATAGCTTCACTTAATTTATTCTCTTTTATTGGATTAAAAGCTGATTTTTTAGTAAGAAAGAAATGAAGAGCATCCCACATCTCATCAACATCACAAATATCACAAGTTTCATTTTCAGAAAGTTCCTCTATCTCATCTATTATCTCATCACAATCCATTTTTTTCATTTTCTTTAAAACATTATCGTCTACAGCCATATATTGTGCTAGCATTTCCTTTTCTCCTTTTTGTCCGTTTTCTTTAATTTTATCATAACTATTATTAATAATCTATTAGCTATCTTAAAAAATCTATTCTTTTGT
This sequence comes from Fusobacterium varium, assembly GCA_021531615.1. Taxonomy (NCBI): domain Bacteria; kingdom Fusobacteriati; phylum Fusobacteriota; class Fusobacteriia; order Fusobacteriales; family Fusobacteriaceae; genus Fusobacterium; species Fusobacterium varium. The sequence continues at coordinate 1,575 of JADYUE010000056.1, forward strand.
GCTAATATATTAAATATAAAATTTTAATTAAGGGGGAGTAAAAATGGATTTAAATTTTTTATTAGATGATATTATAAAAAATAGAAGAGCTCTTCACCAAATACCTGAAACTGCTCTTGAAGAGTTTAAAACTAAAGAATATCTTAAAAACTATCTAATCTCAATAGGATTAGAGCCTCAAGAGATTGTTGAAACTGGATTATTTGTTTACATCGAAGGAAAGGATAAAGAGAATTGTATCGCATTTAGAAGTGATATTGATGCTCTAAATATAAAAGAGGAAACAGGAGCAGAATTTGAATCAAAACATGTTGGTAAGATGCATGCTTGTGGACATGATGGACATATGACTACTCTACTTGCCTTTGCTAAATATCTTACAACTATACAACCACTTGAAAAAAGTGTCCTTCTTATTTTCCAACCTGCTGAAGAATCTCCAGGTAGAGCAAAGGATATTGTTGAAACTGGATTATTAAAAAAATACAATGTTAAAGCTATCTATGGAATACACCTTTTCCCTGAACTTCCTGAGGGAACAGTAGCAAGTAAAGAAGGACCATTCTTTGCTCAAGCAGCTTTAATGACTACAACTATTACAGGAAAAAGTGGACATGGAGCTATGCCTCACAAAACAATAGATCCTTTAATGGCATTTACTAAAATTGTAGATGGATATCAAACTATTGTTTCAAGAAATCTTTCTCCATTTGATCCTGGAGTTGTAACTATTGGTAAATTCTGTGGTGGTTCGGCTCAAAATATAATTGCTGATACAGTTAATTTCTGGGGAACTATAAGAACTTTTAAAGAGGAAAATACTGAATTTATTATTGAGAGAATAAAAGAAATTCATAGAGGAATTGAGCTTTCTTATAGAGTTAAAATTGATGAAAAAATAGATATTGTATATCCACCAGTAGTAAATGATAAAGAGCTTTATAAAAAATTTGTTGAAACTATGAAGAATATGAACTATGTTGAACATGAAGCTTTAACTATTTCTGAAGATTTTGCTTATTATCAAAAAGAAGTTCCAGGAATATTTATGCTTTTAGGAACTAGAAGTGAAGAAAAAGGATTTATCCACCCTCTTCATAGCTGCCATTTTAATTTTGATGAAAAGGTACTTTTAAAAGGGGTAGAAGCTTTTGCTAGAATTTTAGAAAGCCATAACAACTAACACTTGATGTTAGGAGAAATTAATTTTTGATTAAATATATAAATACTTTATTAATAAAAAGAGAGTAACAGTTTAAAAGCTACTCTCTTTTCTATTTTACTCATTTGTTATCTCAATAAAAGTTTCAATCCTTGCACCAATAAATCTGATAATCTCTTTTAACTCTTGTGGACTTGTTTCAAAACCTTGGTTAAATAAATCTGAGTTTCTTCCCCTTAATTTTAGAATATCAAGAATAGTTGTTGTCAGTTGCTCTGCTTTTTCTGTCTTTAAAACAAAAGCCAACTCATATTGATCTGAATATTCTTTAGAGAAAAGTTTAAATATCTTATCTATTGTCAATTTTTTCTCATAGATAATTTTACAAACCCAACTATCTATCTCTTTTTTCTGAGCCTCTAATTTATCCTTTTTAGCATAGTAAATATAGATACACTCTTTTTTCTCAATCTCTTTATCTTTGCTTGAGTTTAATTCCACTCTCTCTAACTCTTGATCCTCTATTATCTTTTTATAGAATCCCTCTAATGGTTTCTCAAGTATCCCTTTTTTTCTTAAACTTTCAAGTCCATTTTTTACTGCACTAACTAAACTTGTTTTTGTTTGATTAGCACCACCATTACTTATATGATACTCTCTTACAAGCTCAATTATATCCTCTCTCTTTTTCAATTCATTGCTTTTTAATAGCTTCGGAATAAAAGTTTCAACCATTTTTGCATTTAAAATTACACCAGCATACTCATATGTAGTATTCATCTTTCTCACCCTGATATTTTAATATAAATCTTTATTTTTGCAACTATCTATCATGTTACTTGTATCTTCTTTTTCAATAGATATAATTTCTATCTCTGAATTTTTTTGTTTTTTTACATAAAGTTTATCATAGAAGAATAGACAGATAAATGATATTACTAAAGCTCCAAAACTAGCTCCTATACTTTGATACTCTGAAGCTCCAAGTTTACTTGCAACAAGATACCCTAAAATCATTGCTACTGCTGGAAAAACATAGGCTATTGAAGCTGCCTTTATAACTTTTCCTGCTGATATCTCAAAAGTAACTGTATCCCCTATCTCAGCTTTTTTATCTGTTACAAATTCAAAATCTTTACCATATTTTCCCTCTCCACTACAACCACTGCAATGAGAACATGCTGTATCCTTATATAGTTTTACAAGAATTTTATCTCCATTTATTGCCTTTACAATTCCTTTGTTAACCACTTTTTTCACCTCTATAATCTTAAAAGTTTTATGCTTATTTTTAGATTATACCATAAAAAAAAACTTTAAAAAAGCTAAAGGTATATTTCTTGAAAACTATTTTTCTCTATGATACAATATAAAATAGTTTATAAGTAAATTAATGAAGAGGTAAGAAGTGAAAAAGTTGCTTTGGTTTCTAAAATTTAGATACATCTATATTTATTTTCTTTTATATATGGTAGCAGATTATTTTTTCAAAGGCAGAGTAAGTGAACTAGGCATTTTTAGTTTTATTGACTCTTATTTTGGGATAGTAGTTTTCCCTTTAATTATAATACTTCTTTTCTCTATACTTTTCCCTTTTATAACTAATAAAACTAAAAAAATGTTATTAAGTGTAAGGTTATACTGCTTTTTTCTATTATCTGTTAGTTGCATCTTATTATATTTAATGTATATTTTAAAACTTCCTTTTGCTGAAACAATAGCAGATGATGAAATTATAAAAGAATTTTTTCAACTTTCAATTTACAAATATAAAATTGGTTTAGTAGCAACATATGGTTTTTATCTATTATTAACAAATGTAATGTTTAAATATCTTTATATAGGATTAGGAGTCATTATCTTTTGTACTACATTTTTAATTGTTGCTAAAGCTATTAATAGAGGAATTTCAAAAATGTATCACAACTATAAAGAGAAAAAAAGAATAGCTAGAGAGGAGCAACTTATCAGAGAACAGATAGCTATTAAAGAAGCTCTTGAAAAACGTGAAGCAATGATGAAAGAGAAATTAGAACAGGAAAAAGAAAATAAAATTAAAGAGAGAGTAGAAGAGGTACTATTAAATAAAGAACTTATTTTGGATAACTCTACAACTGAAGTTGAAAATATTCCTGAAGAGGAAGAAGAGAAAAAAGTTACAAAAAGTTTAGATCCTAATAAAAATCTATCTCAAGAAAAGATAGAAAATAGAAATAATCCACCTGAAAACTCTGAAAGATTTAATGATAATTTTAATCTTTTTACTATCAATGATAACTCTAAAGAAAAAGATAAAAATGGAAATATATTAGATGAAAATATTAAAAATGATGGGATAGATAAAATAAATGAGAGAGAACTTTTAAAAATAATAAAAGAGAAGGAAGGAGTAAAAAATGATACTAGCATCAAAATCTCCAAGGAGAAAAGAGATTCTTGAAGATATGGGATTTAATTTAAAAATAGAGGGTGCTGAAATTGAAGAGATAAGTGATGAAAAAGAGCTTACTCTAAAAATTATGGATATTGCTAGAAAAAAAACTTTCTCTATTGCTGAAAAATATCCAACTGAATATGTTGTTGGAGCTGACACAATAGTTGAAGTAGATTGTGAGATAATTGGAAAACCTAAAAATAAAGAGGAAGCATTTAAAACATTGAAACTCCTTTCAGGTAGAAAGCACAATGTAATCACTGCTTATAGTTTTATAAATATCTCTAAAAATATAGATATTACAAATTATAATATTAGTGAAGTTTTCTTTAGGGAACTAGATGAAAATATGATAAAATGGTATATAGAAACTGGTGAGCCTATGGACAAGGCAGGTTCTTATGGAATACAGGGAAAAGGTGCTGCTTTTGTTCAAAAGATAAATGGTGATTTCTTTAGTGTTATGGGATTTCCTATTGGAGATTTCATAGAAAAAATCAGTGAAATTGGAATTAGTTTAGAAGAGATTAAAAATATTTAACTATAATATTTAATTAACTTAGAGGTGAAGAATGAAAAAGTATTTTAATAAATTTTTAGGTTTTTTCTCTGAAGATTTAGGAATTGATTTAGGGACATCAAATACTTTAATCTGTGTTAAGGACAAGGGAATAATTTTAAATGAACCTTCTGTTGTTGCTATTAACACTAAAACAAAAGATATTTTTGAAGTTGGAGAAAGAGCTAAACTGATGATAGGGAGAACTCCTAACAACCTAGATACTATCAGACCATTAAAAAATGGGGTAATTGCTGATTATGAGATAACAGAAAAAATGTTGGGTTCTTTCTATAAAAGAGTAAACCATAGCAAGTTTTTATCTAGTCCTAGAGTTATTATCTGTGTTCCTGCTGGAGTTACTCAAGTTGAAAAGAGAGCTGTTATAGAGGTTACAAGAGAGGCTGGAGCAAGAGAAGCATATTTAGTTGAAGAGCCTATGGCTGCTGCTATTGGAATAGGATTAAATATATTTGAACCTGAAGGAAATATGATTGTTGATATTGGTGGAGGAACTGCTGAACTTGCTGTTATATCTCTAGGAGGTATAGTTAAAACTTCCTCTTTTAGAGTAGCTGGAGATAGATTTGATGCTACAATTATCGACTATATTAGACAAAAACATAACCTTTTAATAGGAGAAAAAACTGCTGAAGATATTAAAAAACATATTGGAGCAGTTATGGAGTTAGAGGAAGATTTATCTATTGATATCAGTGGTAGAAATGCTTTAAATGGACTGCCTAAAGATGTAAAAATTTACTCTTCTGAAATTGTTGAAGCTCTTGGAGAACTATTACAACAAATTATTGAAGAGATCAAAGTTATTCTTGAAAAAACACCACCTGAATTATCATCAGATATTAAGAGAAGAGGAATCTATGTAACTGGTGGAGGTGCTCTTCTAAGAGGAATAGATAAAAAGATATCAGAAAGTTTAAATCTAAATGTTACAATTGCTGAAGATCCTTTAAACTCTGTTATCAACGGTATTCAAACTTTACTACAAAACTTTGATACTTACAGTAAAGTTTTAATCTCTCCTGAAATAGATTATTAATTTTTAAAAGAAAGAAGGCTTTATATGAAAAGATTGTTTTTGATTTTTCTTATGTGTTATACCTTTTCATATAGTAACTATCTCATTAGCAATAGTGAGATAGTTCTTTTTTATGATAAAACTACAAATAATATTCATTATATTAAGGGGGATATTTTCCAACCAGTTAATATCTCTAAAATAGAGGGTAAAATTATCCTTGATGGTGATAAGATTCTATCTTTAAAAGATTATCCAGTTGAGGCTAAAATTGTTCCTGAAACAAATATTCTTCAGCTTTTCTATAAAGTTAATGGAAATAATATTATAGTAACTATTTTTCCTTCTATGATTGAAAAAAATAGATTATTTTTCAGTGTGGATCTAGGAAAAATTCCTAATAATAAAACAGTAGACTTTGCTTTTCATATAGTTCCACAGAGAGATAATGATTTTGTAGAGTATATTAGAGAGACAAATTCTTTTAATTACAGTGATAATATCTCTTTTAAATCTGAAAATTATGGTGGTAGAACATTTATTGCTAGAGATAATGTTATTGAAAATTTTTTATTAGAAGAGGTAAATGAAAAAACTAAAAAATATCAAGATGATAATCTCTACTATATTATAAGTGATGTTAAAGAAAATAAACCTATCCTTTTCTCCTTTGAGTTCTATGATGAATTTAAAGATAATAGATATATTACTCCAAATATGGTAGCTAATCAGGAATTAGATTATTGGTTAAAAAAACAATTAACTTCTAAAAGAAATACAAAACATAATAAAGTAACTGAAGATGTTTTAAAAAACTTAGATTTAGTAACTTCAAGAGCTGTTATTCCTGATTCTATATCATATAATGACAGTAGAGAGAACTTAACCAATAAAATACAACTCTTCTATATTTTAAGTAAATTTAAATCTAATTTTGATGGTAGTAAAATTTTTGCAGATATTAACTTGAAAAAAAGTGAAACTGAAAGTGCTGAGTACTACACTTATGTTTTTAATTATATGAAAAACAATGGAGAAAAGTTTGATCCTAAATATTTTAATTGGAAGATTAGACCTGAAGTTCTATCGATGGTGGACTCTATTGAAGATAGTGGAGAGATTTTAGATGGAAGAGATAATATTTTTAACTACTATACTCAATATAATTTGATAGATATTATCTCTAATTTAGATGATTTTCAAGAGGATAGAGAGTATATTTTAGAAAGAAAAAATCTATTATATGACTTTATTTTAAAAAATTATGTTACAAGAGATGGTTTAAAAACAAGAAGAGGAAATGAAAAGAGTAATCATAAAAACATTGCATATATAGGTTTTCTTCCTAAAGATCAACAAAAGAAAATCCTTTTATCTGATTATAAAAAATATTATAATAAAGAGGTTGGAGTATTAAAAGAGAGATCTGAAAAGAAAGTTGATATAAAATATAATCTTGAATTTATTATTAAACTATATGAAAACAATTTAAGAGATCAAGGAGATAATCTTTTAAATAATATTGAAAAGATTATCTTAAACAATAATTGCTATATAACTCCTAAAATAAATTTGAATGGAGATAATTATGCAGCAATATATGGAGAGATGATATACTTATATCTTACAGCAATAGAGTTTAGGGAGAATAAAAATGAGTATTCAAAATAAAATAGAGGCTATTCTTCTACTTGGGGGAGATGAGATAAAGATAAAGGATCTTTGTAAATTCTTTTCTCTTTCAATAGATGAGATTATGCCAATAATTGATGAGTTAAAAAGAGCTAGAAAAGATAGTGGAATAAATATAGAGATCAATGGTGATTTAGTTTATTTAGTAACTAATCCTATATATGGAGAGGTTGTCAATGAGTTTTTTGAACATGAAGCTAAGCCTAAAAAACTTTCTGTTGCATCATTGGAGACACTATCAATTATAGCTTATAGACAACCAATTACTAAAAGTGAAATAGAAGCTATTAGAGGAGTTTCAGTAGATAGAATTATACAAAACCTAGAGGAGAAAAAATTTGTAAGAGTTTGTGGAAAAAAAGAGGGAACTGGTAGAGCTAATCTCTATGAAGTTACAGAAAAATTCCTAACATATATAGGTTTATCTTCTATTACTGAACTACCAAACTATATTGATATAAAAGGGAGAATTGAAGAAAATGGAAGAGATGAGGATAAATAAGTATCTAGCCTCAATTGGAATAGCTTCAAGAAGAGAGATTGACAGATTGATTGATGAAGGAGCTATTAAAGTAAATGGAGAAAAAGCAACAGCTGGTATAAAAGTTTCAGATAAAGATGAGATTTATATCAAAGGAAAAAAGGTAAATAAAAGTGTTGAAAGAAAAGTTTACTACCTTTTAAATAAACCTCTTGATGTTTTAAGCTCTGTAAAAGATGATAGAGGTAGAAAAACTGTTGTAGATTTGATAAAATGTAAGGAGAGAATATTTCCAATAGGAAGACTTGATTACAATACATCTGGACTTATGATTTTAACTAATGATGGAGAGCTATTTAATAGAATTATCCACCCAAAGGCAGAGATATACAAAGAGTATCGTGCTAAAGTTTTTGGAGAGATAAAAGATGAGTCTATCACAAAACTTAAAAATGGAGTAAAATTAGAAGATGGTATGACTCTACCTGCCTATGTTACTCTTTTAAAGAGGGAGAAAGGGAAAAGTGAACTTTTAATTTCTATAAGAGAGGGAAGAAATAGACAAGTTAGAAGAATGCTTGATGCTGTAAATCACCCTGTTATTACACTAAAAAGAGAGAAGATTGGAAAATTATCTTTAGGAAATCTTAAATTAGGAGAGTACAGGGAGCTTACAACTGAAGAAGTGAATTATTTGTATTCATTATAAATATTATTTTTAGGAGGAAAAAATGGCTTTAACAAAAGAAGAAGTTTTAAATGTTGCCAAATTGGCTAGATTAAAATTTTCTGCTGAAGAAATTGAAAAATTTCAAGTAGAATTAAATGATATACTTGGATATATTGATATGTTAAATGAAGTAGATACAGCAGAAACAAAAGCTTTAGTACAAGTAAATGATGAAGTAAACAATTTAAGAGATGATGAGGTTAGAGAATCTCTATCAACTGAAAAAGCTCTTTCTAATGCACCTGATTCTGGAGATGGAGCAATAATCGTACCTAAAGTTGTTGGGTAATATTAAATTATATAAGTAAAAATCAAGGAGGATTTTTTCAATGGAAAATTTTTATAAATTATCTGCCTTTGAAATTAAAGAAAAGATTTTAAAAGGGGAAATCAAATCAGAAGATGTAGTTAAAGATATATTTGAAAGAATTGAAAAAATAGATAATAAAATAGGAAGTTTTGTTAATCTAAGAAAAGAGAAAGCTTTAGCTGAAGCTAAAATAATAGATGAAAAAATTAAAAATGGAGAGAAAGTAGGAGCTCTAGCTGGTATACCTGTGGCAATAAAAGATAATATGGTATCTGAAGGAGATATAACTACTGCTTGTTCAAAAATACTTTCAAACTATACAGGAGTATATGATGCTACTGCTGTTAAAAAATTAAAAGAAGCTGATGCTATTATCATCGGTATCACTAATATGGACGAATTTGCAATGGGAAGTACTACAAAAACTTCTTATCATAAGGAAACTAAAAACCCTTGGGATCTAGAAAAAGTTCCTGGAGGAAGTAGTGGAGGAGCAGCAGCTTCTATTGCAGCTCAAGAAGCTTTCCTATCTCTAGGATCAGATACTGGAGGAAGTATTAGACAACCAGCTTCTTTCTGTGGAGTTGTAGGGTTAAAACCAACTTATGGAAGAGTTTCAAGATATGGACTTATGGCATTTGCTTCATCTCTTGATCAAATTGGAACTATTGCTAAAAATGTAAGAGATATAGCTCTTTGCTTAAATGTAATCTCTGGTTCAGATGATTATGATGCTACTGTTTCAAGTAGAGAAGTACCTGATTATACAGAGTTTTTAGGAAAAGATATTAAGGGAATGAAAATTGGAGTTCCTAAAGAATACTTTATTGATGGAATAAATGAAAATGTAAGAAAAGTTATAGATGAAGCTTTAGAGAAATTTAGAGAATTAGGAGCTGAAATTGTTGAGATCTCTCTTCCTCATACAAAATATGCTGTTCCTACTTACTATGTTATAGCTCCTGCTGAAGCAAGTTCAAACCTTGCAAGATTTGATGGAGTTAGATATGGATATAGAAGTGAAAATATAAAAGATGTTAATGATCTTTATGTAAACTCAAGAAGTGAAGGTTTTGGAGATGAAGTTAAGAGAAGAATAATGATAGGAACTTATGTTTTAAGTGCTGGTTTCTATGATGCTTACTTTAAGAAAGCTCAAAAGGTTAGAGAACTAATCAAAGAAGATTTTGATAGAGCTTTTGAACAAGTGGATATGATATTTACTCCAGTATCACCAAACACTGCATTTAAACTTGATGATAAAAAATCTCCTATTGAACTTTACCTAGAAGATATTTTCACAATTTCTGCTAACCTTGCTGGAATCCCAGGTATCTCAATCCCTGCTGGATTAGCTGACAATATGCCTGTTGGAATTCAACTATTAGGTAAACCTTTTGGAGAGGGAGAATTAATACAAGCTGGAGATGCTTTTGAAAAAATTAGAGGAGAATGGAAGCTACCTAATTTAGACTAGGAGCTATCTGTTAGAAGGAGATAATAAAATGAGAGAATGGGAATCAGTTATAGGATTAGAAGTTCACCTTCAATTAAAAACAGGAACTAAAGTTTGGTGTGGTTGTAGTGCTGACTATGACAATGCTGATGCTAACACTCATACTTGTCCAATCTGTTTAGGACACCCAGGTGCACTTCCTAAATTAAATAAAAAAGTTGTAGAATATGCAGTAAAAGGAGCTCTTGCTCTTAACTGTAAAATAAATAATGAGAGTAGCTTTGATAGAAAGAACTATTTCTATCCTGACACTCCTAAAAACTATCAAATTACTCAATTTGATAAATCTTATGCAGAAAAAGGATTTCTTGAATTTAGTTTAAATTCTGGAAGAATGGTAAAAGTTGGAATTACAAAAATTCAAATAGAAGAGGATGCGGCTAAATCAATTCATGCTGAACATGAATCACTTATCAACTATAACAGAGCATCTATACCTCTAATTGAGATTATATCTGAACCAGATATGAGATCATCAGAAGAAGCTTATGAGTACTTAAACACTTTAAAAAGTACAATAAAATATACTGGTATCAGTGATGTTTCTATGGAACTTGGTTCTTTAAGATGTGATGCTAATATCTCTGTAATGGAAAAAGGATCTAAAGTTTATGGTACTAGAGTAGAGGTTAAAAACCTTAACTCTTTTAAAGCTGTTGCTAGAGCAATAGATTACGAAATCGGTAGACAGATAGAAACTATTGAAAATGGTGGAGAGATTCACCAAGAAACTAGACTTTGGGATGAAGAATCTCAAACTACTAAAGTTATGAGAAGTAAAGAGGAAGCTATGGATTATAGATACTTCCCAGAACCAGATCTTTTAAAACTTGTTATCACTGATGAAGAGGTAGAAGCTATTAGAGAACTTATGCCAGAATCTAAAACTGATAAATTAAATAGATTTATCAATGATTATAAGATCCCTGAATATGATGCTAATATTCTTTGTGAAGATATTGAACTTGCTGACTACTTTGAAGCAGTTACTAAAGTTTCTGGAAATCCAAAACTAAGTTCAAACTGGATAATGACAGAAGTTATGAGAAACTTAAAAGAAAAGAATATCACTATTGAAAACTTCTCTATCTCTGCTGAACACCTTGGAGAGATAATAGCTCTTATTGAGAAAAATGTTATCTCTACAAAAATAGCTAAAGAGTTATTTGAAATAAAATTAACTGATGATAGAGCCCCTGAAGTTATTGTAAAAGAAAAAGGAATGGTTCAAGTTGCTGATACTGGAGCTATTGAAGCTATGATTGATGAGGTTATTGCTTCTAATGAAAAAATGGTAAATGACTATAAAAATTCAGATGAAGGAAGAAAACCAAGAGTATTAAAAGGACTTATTGGACAAGTTATGAAACTTTCTAAGGGTAAAGCAAATCCTGGAATGGTAACAGAGTTAATGACTCAAAAATTAAGTAATCTGTAACTACTCAGCTATGTAGTTTACAAAAAATTAAAAATCAGCTAAAAATTAGGAGAATTTGCTTA
>JADYUE010000057.1 GCA_021531615.1 Fusobacterium varium
CCAAAAATAGAGAAGCTTTAGCGACTACTATTTTTGAGATGCAGGAGTGGAACTCCTGCGATACCCATACAACAGAATGAGCCTAGGGATTCTTTATTCAATGACATGGAGACAACTTGATGTTAAAAAAAGAAATTTAGATAACTTAACTTGACTAATAATCGCTAAATGCAAAGGCACTTTGCCAAAACCTAATGATATACAAGAAAAAATGAACTTAGTTAGATGTTTAAAAAATTAATTAAAAAAGCTATATACAAAAAGTAAAATATGAGGTATCATCTTATAGTACGATAAATTTAGTAAAATGAAGGGATTATATAGGATAATGAAAAAAAAGGCAATCTTATTAGATCGTGATGGAACCATAAATGTAGAGAAAGATTATTTACATAAAATAGAAGATTTCGAATTTGAAAAAAATGTAGTTGATGCATTAAAAATATTTTCTTCATTGGGATATACTTTAGCAGTTGTTACAAATCAATCTGGGATAGCTAGAGGATTTTATACAGAGGATGATTTAATAAAATTAAACAATTATATTAATGATAGATTAAATGAGCATGGAGTTAATATAGAGAAATTTTACTATTGTCCACATCATCCTGAAAAAGGGATTGGAAAATATAAAGTAGAATGTCAATGCAGAAAACCTAAAACAGGAATGTTAGATGCAGCAATTAAAGATTTAAATATAGATATAGAAAATTCATATATGATAGGAGATACATTAGCTGATATTGATGCTGGATTCAATGCAGGGTTAACATCTATTTTAGTTAAAACTGGACATGGAATGGAAACTATTGAGAAATTAGGAGATAGAAAAGTAGAAATCTATAACTCTTTGTATGATTTTGCATTGAAACTAAAATAGAAATAGAAAGAGAAGGCGATGAAAAATGAATAAACTCTTTTTAGTTCTTGATAATTTATTAGGAATAAGAGAGCAATTAAATTTAGATAGAATAGAAAATGTTGTTATGGATAGTAGAAAAGTTCAAAAGGAAGATCTTTTTTTTGCTATAAATAATGGAAACAAATATATTAATGAGGTTTTAGAAAAGGGAGCTTCTATTGTAGTAGCTGATAATTACTTAGGTGATGATAAAAGAGTTTTTAAAGTTCCAAATACAGTTGAATTTATGCAAAAATTTGCAAAAGAGTATAGAGAGGCTTTAGGGTTAAAGGTAATAGCTATTACAGGAAGTAATGGAAAAACAACTACTAAAGATATGATATACTCTGTTCTTTCTAGAAAGTATATAACTAAAAAAACAGAAGGAAATTATAATAACCATATTGGATTACCATTTACAATATTACAATTAGAGGAAAAAGATGAAGTTGTAGTGCTTGAGATGGGTATGAGTGGCTTTGGAGAGATTGATCTATTATCTAGTATAGCTAAACCTGATATAGGGGTTATAACTAATATAGGAGACTCTCATTTGGAGTTCTTAAAAACAAGGAAAAATGTTTTTAAAGCTAAAACTGAATTGTTGAATTATGTTTCTTCAGAAAATACTTATATTATAGGTGATGATCAATATTTAAAAAATGTTGTAGGAAATAAAATTGGATTTAATAAAGAAAATAATTTTGTTATAGAAGATTTTATAGATAGTAATGATGGCATGAGTTTTAAAATAGAAAATGGTGAGTATACTTTAAATTTAAATGGAAAACATAATGCTTTAAATGCAGGGATGGCAATAGCTATAGGAAAAAGGTTTGGTTTGACTTCTGAAGAGATAAAAGAGGGATTAAAAAATCTTTATCTTACTCCTATGAGATTTCAAAAGATAGAAAAAGAGGATATAATCTATATTAACGATGCTTATAATGCCAGTCCAATATCTATGGAATATTCACTAAATACCTTTGATAAACTTTATAACAATATGAAAAAGATTGTAGCTTTAGGAGATATGTTAGAGTTAGGAGAGAAAGAGATTGAGTTTCATAGAGAAGTTATAGAAAAGGCTCTTTCTATAAAATGTGATAAAATATATCTTTATGGAGAGAGAATGAAAAAAGCTTATGATTTGTTAGTAAAAAATGATAAAATAAGATGTTTTAATGATAAAGAGGACATAGTTAAATTAATAGCTAATGAAACTGAAAAAATAGCAGTTTTATTAAAAGGTTCTCGTGGTATGAAATTAGAAGAGATAATAAAATAGTGAGGAGCAGAAAAAAGAGATGTTATATTTAATAGGAGAGTATTTTGAGAGTTTAGAGTTCCTAAAGTCTATATATTTAAGAAGTTTTATAAGTTTTACACTATCATTTTTGTTAGTTTTAATTTTTGGAAAACCATTTATTAATTATTTAAAGGTAAAGAAGTTTGGAGAAAAAATAAGAGATGATGGACCAGCTTCACACCTTTCAAAAAAGGGAACACCTACAATGGGTGGAGTTTTAATTGTAATTGTTATGCTTATAACAAATTTGATTGTATCAGATATTTCAAATAGCTTTATAATTCTATTGCTAATTTCTATGTTGGGATTTGCTTCAATAGGATTTATAGATGATTATAAAAAGTTTACTGTAAATAAAAAGGGACTTTCAGGAAAGAAAAAATTATTAGGACAAGGATTAATAGGAATCTTAGTTTGGAGTTTTGTAAACTTCTTAGGCTTAACAGGAGATAGAGTTTTGGATCTATCAATAATAAACCCACTTCTTTCAGGAAGTATGCTTTATCTAGGAAGTATAGGAATGTTACTCTTTGTAATAGTAATTTTAATGGGAACATCAAATGCAGTAAATATAACAGATGGACTTGATGGATTGGCAATAATGCCTATGATTATCTGTTCTAGTATTCTTGGTGGAATCTCATATTTTACAGGAAATGTAAATTTAAGTGAGCACTTAAATCTTTATTATATAGCTGGATCAGGAGAAATAACAGTATTTTTATCAACTATATGTGGAGCTGGATTAGGATTTTTATGGTATAACTTCTATCCTGCACAAATATTTATGGGAGATACAGGATCTTTAACATTGGGTGGAGTTTTAGGAGTTGTAGCAATTCTTTTAAAACAGGAACTTATATTACCAGTAATTGGAATAATATTTGTTGTAGAGGCACTATCAGTAATAATTCAAGTTGGATCTTTCAAACTTAGAGGAAAGAGAGTATTTAAGATGGCACCTATTCATCATCACTTTGAATTAATAGGACTTGCTGAAACAAAGGTAACAATGAGATTTTGGATAACTACATTGATATTTGGAATAATAGCATTGGGAATAGTTAGAATGAGAGGAATATTATAAAATAGAACCACGGATAATACCGTGGTTTTACGTCTATTATGGGAGAAGTGATACAGATGAAAAAAGCTATGGTATTTGGAGCAGGTGTAAGTGGCTTAGGAGGATATAGATTACTAGAAAAAATAGGATATGATGTAATTTTAGTAGATGATAAAAAAGGAATATCTTCTAAAGAGGGATTAGAGTATTTAGATGAGATAAAGATTTTTATAAAAAGTCCAGGAGTACCATACAATGAACTTGTACTTGAGGCTAAGAGAAAAGGTATTGAAGTTATAGATGAAATTGAATTAAGTTATAGATATATGCTAAAATATATGGGTAAAAAGAGCAAAATAATAGCTATAACAGGGACAAATGGAAAAACAACAACTACAACAAAGGTTACAGAACTTTTAAAGTATGCAGGATATAAAGCTGAATATGCTGGAAATATAGGGGTATCCTTTGCAGATCTATTATTAAAAAATGAGGATTTAGACTATGTAGTTTTAGAACTTAGTTCATATCAACTAGAAAATCTTGATAGTTTTAAAGCTAATATAGCTCTAGTTATAAACTTAGCTCCAGATCATCTTTCAAGATATAAGAGCGTAGAAGAGTATTATGACACAAAATTTAATATAGGAAAAAATCAAACTTTGTCTGATTATTTTATTTTAAACAATGATTCAGAAGAGATTATAAAAAGATCAAATTTTGTGAGTGGTAGAAAAATTTTTATAGGAAAAAATAATAATAATTGTGATTTCTCTATAAAAAATGATATACTTTATAAAGATGACATTGAAATTTTAAAGTGTTCAAAACTAACTTTAAAAGGTGAGCATAATAGAGAAAATGTTCTGTTTATTGTGGCAATAGCAAAGATATTAAATATAAGTGATGAAAAAATAAGAGAGTTCCTTTATACTACTGGAAATATAGAACATAGAATGGAAGAATTTTTTAATTATGGAAAAATCAAATTTATAAATGATTCTAAGGGAACAAATATAGATTCTACAAAATTTGCAGTGGAAGCTTTTAAAAATTGTATTCTTATCTGTGGTGGATTTGATAAAAAACTGGATTGGTTGCCTCTAATAGAATTGATAAAAGTAAATGTAAAAGAGGTTTATTTAATAGGAGATATAGCAGATCAATTGAATGATATGCTTTTAGAAAATGGATATGACAAAGACAAAATCTATCTATTAAGAGATATGAAAAATTGTCTATTAAATATGAAAGAGAGATTGGATAAAGATAACGAAGAAATAGTTCTACTTTCACCAGCGACTTCAAGTTTTGATCAATTTAAAAGCTTTGAACATCGTGGAGAGGTATTTAAAGAGCTAGTAAGAGAAATCTTTGGAAGGTGAAAAATTTGAAAAAAGTAATTTTAACAACTGGAGGTACAGGAGGGCATATATATCCAGCCCTTGCTGTTGCTGAAGGATTAAAAATAAAGAACATAGATGTGCTTTTTGTAGGGACAAGTATTAGAATGGAAAAGGATATTGTTCCAGAAGCAGGTTTTAGATTTATAGGATTAGATATAAAGCCACCAAGAACTATAAAAACTATTTTAAAATATTTAAAAGGTGTATGGGAAGGAATAAAAATAGTGTATAGAGAGAAGCCAGATGCTATAATAGGATTTGGAAACTATATATCTGTTCCTGTTATAATTGGTGGAATTTTATTGAGAAAGAAGATATATCTGCAAGAACAAAATGCAAATTTAGGTTGGACAAATAAAGTGTTTTATAAATTTGCAGAGAAAACTTTCTTAGCTTTTGATAAAACATATGATGATATTCCAATAAAGTATCAAAGAAAGTTTGAAGTAACTGGAAATCCATTGAGAGAAGAGATTAACTATGTAAGTGAAAATGAGGAAAAAGAGAGATTAAAACTTGAAGATGGAGAGAGAGTTATCCTTATAACTGGAGGAAGTCTTGGAGCTAAAGATATAAATGATGCAGTTATAAAAAATTGGGATAAATTTTTAGAAGATAAAAAACTTAGAGTATATTGGGCAACTGGGAATAAAAATTATGATGAAATTACAACAAAGATAGTTAAAACAAAGATGTCAGACACAGTTAAACCATATTTTAACAATATGATAAATATAATGGCAGCAGCAGATCTTATAATATGTCGTGCTGGAGCATTGACTATTTCAGAGATTATAGAGTTAGAAAAACCATCAATTATAATTCCATATAATTCTTTAAAAGTTGGGCAATATGATAATGCAAAAATCTTAGAAGAAAATAATTCAGCATTAGTTTATACAAATGCTGAGGCAGATGCAGCAATTGAAAAGGCTCTTGAGTTAATTAAAAATGAAGAGGTTTTAAAATCTATGAAAGTTAGAGTAAGAGCTTTGAAGAAATCAAATGCAGTGGAAAAAATTATTAACAATTTAGATATTTGGAGGAATTAGATTGATGAAAAAGATTTACTTTATAGGAATAAATGGTATTGGAATGAGTGGATTAGCTAAAATTATGAAGATAAAAGGTTATGATGTAAAGGGAGCTGATCTTACTAGAGGTTATGTTACAGAGGAGCTTGAGAGTATGGGAATCACTGTATATAATACTCATGAAGCTGAACATGTAAAAGATAGTGATATGGTAATAGCATCTAGTGCTATAAAAAAAGATAACCCAGAGTATAAATATGCTATGGACAATGGGATAAAAATAGTTAAAAGAGGAGAACTTTTGGCTATGTTATTAAATGATGAAACTGGAATAGCAGTTGCAGGGACACATGGAAAAACTACAACAAGTTCAATGATGTCAACAGTAATGTTAGAAAAAGATCCAACAATAGTAGTTGGAGGAATACTTCCAGAAATAGGATCAAATGCTAAACCAGGAAAATCAAAGTATTTTATAGCTGAAGCTGATGAAAGTGATAACTCATTCTTATATATGAATCCTATATATTCAATAATTACAAATATTGAAGAGGATCACTTAGATACTCATGGTTGTTTAGAAAATATCAATAAATCATTCTCTCAATTTATGGATCAAACAGAGAAAGAGGTTATTGTTTGTATAGATTGTGAAAACCTAAAAAATGTTGCTTTAGGAAAAAATAGTGACAAGATAAAAACTTATAGTATAAAAGATAAAAGTGCAGATATTTATGGTGGAAATATAAAGGTTGAAGATGGAAAGATAAACTATGATGTTTATATAAAAGGGGAGTTAGTAGGTAACTATACTCTATCAGTTCCAGGAAATCACAATATACTAAACTCTCTACCAGTTATATATCTTGCAAAGAAATTTGGTGTTGAAGAGGATTATTTAGGAAAAGCTTTAACTCATTTTAAAGGATCTAAGAGAAGATATGATATTCTTTTCAATGATAAAGAGTTAGGAATAAAAGTTATAGATGACTATGCACACCACCCAACAGAGATAAAAGCTACATTACAAGGGGCACAAACTATTGAAAATGAAAAGATTACTGTAATTTTCCAACCACATCGTTACAGTAGAGTAAAATTCCTTTTAAATAGCTTTAATGATGCTTTTGTTGGAGCAGATGAGGTAATAATTTTACCTATATATGCTGCTGGAGAAAAAGATGAATTTGGTGTAACAGTAGAGGATTTAGGAAAAGTATTAAATAATAAAAAGGTTACTATAGAAAAAAATCCAGAAAAAGTAGATGAAAAAGTATTAAACTGTCCAGGGCATGAAGTATTTATGTTTATGGGAGCTGGAGATATTTCTAAGATAGCACATAGAATAGCAGATAAATTAGAAGGGAAAATTAGATAATGAAAGTTTTTGAGAATTATGTGATGAAACAACATTCAAATATGAAGGTTGGAGGAGTAGCAAAAAAATTTATAGTAGTAGAAGATAAAAATGAACTTAAAGAGATAATAGAAAATAATGAAAATATATTTCTTTTAGGAAATGGAACTAATACTCTTATAGATGATGGAAACTTAGATATGACTTTTGTTTCTACTAAAAACTTTAATGAGATAAAAGAGATTGAAAGAGGAGTTGTAGAGGTAGGAGCAGGACTTGACTTCAATAAGTTAATAGCTTTTATGAATAAAAATAATTATACAGGTTTAGAAAATCTTGCAGGAATTCCTGGAAGTGTTGGAGGACTTGTATATATGAATGGAGGAGCTTATGGAAGTGAGATCTTTGATTGTATTTCTGAAATAGAGATATTTGATGAAAATCACGAAATAAGAAGAATCAAAAAAGAGGATATAAATTTTTCATATAGACATACAGAGATACAGCAAAAAAACTGGATAATTATAAGTGCTACATTTAAGTTTCAAGATGGATTTAATCTAAAAAAAGTAATAGAGATTCAAGCATTGAGAGAGAGTAAACAACCTCTTGATCTTCCAAATCTAGGAAGTACTTTTAAAAATCCTAAGGGAGATTTCTCAGCGAGATTAATATCTGAAGCTGGTTTAAAAGGGACTATGATTGGAGGGGCTCAAATATCAGAAAAGCATCCTAATTTCATAGTAAATAGAGGAAATGCAACTTTTGAAGATATTTCAAATATTTTAAAACTTGTAAAGAAAACAATAAAAGAGAAATATGATATAGCTCTTGAAGAGGAGATTATCATAGTTAAAGGAGAACAAAGAAGATAGGGGGCTTAATTTTGAAGATAGCAGTTTTTATGGGAGGAATCTCTTCTGAAAGAGAAGTGTCTTTAAATAGTGGAAAAGCAATATTAGAAAGTCTATTAAAACAAGGTTATGATGCCTATGGAGTAGATGTAAATGAAAATAATTTGATCTCTGCTTTTACAGATAATGAGTATGATTTTGCATATTTAGCATTTCATGGTGGATTTGGAGAAGATGGAAGAGTACAAGGATTATTGGATATGTTAGGAAAGGCATATACAGGATCTGGAGCTACAGCAAGTGGAGTAGCTATGGATAAAGTGCTTACTAAAAAATTAGTTGCAGCAGCTGGAATAAAAACTCCAAAAAGTTTTGAAAATGTAAAAGATATAGATTCATATCCAGTAGTAATAAAACCAGCTCTTGAGGGATCAAGTGTGGGAATATATTTCTGTAACAATGAAGATGAAGCTAAAAAAGCAGTGGAAGCTTTAGGAGATAAAAAGATTGTTATAGAAGAGATGATAGCAGGTGATGAACTTACTGTTGGAGTTATAAATGGTGAAGGACTTGGAGTTTTAAGAATAATACCTAAAAATGAGTTTTATGACTATGAGTCTAAATATGCTTTAGGTGGTTCAGTACATGAATATCCCGCTAAGATAGATAAAAAAGCTTATGATGAAGCTTTAAAAAATGCCGTTAAAGTTCATGAAGTTTTAGGATTAAAAGGAATTTCAAGAAGTGATTTTCTTTTAAAAGATAATGAACTATATTTCTTAGAGGTAAATACTCTACCAGGAATGACTAAAACAAGTCTTATACCAGATTTAGCAACATTAAAAGGGTATAGTTACGATGATGTTGTAAAAATTATGGTAGATACTTTTAAAAAATAGATTATAATTATAATAAGTGAGGGGATTTTTTTGGGATTTATAATAAGAACTTTCACTTTATTAGGAATGAGTTGGTTAGTTTTTTCTATTCCTTCAAAGTTTTTAACTTTAGATTATTTTAAAATAAATAAAGTAGATATAGTGGGAAATCCAAAAATATTATTATTAGAATTGACAGAACTAGGAAAGACTATTTATAATAGTAACATATGGGATTTGGATTTTTCAAAGCTGGAAAAAGAGCTTAAAAAAGATGTAAGAGTAAAAGATATAAAATTTGAGAATAATTCATTAGGTGAACTTAAAATAATTGTAGAAGAGAAGGAGTTATCCTACTATGCTCAAGTAAAGAATAGCATCTACTTAGTAGATAGTGATGGAATAATATTTGGTACATTTAATGAGAATATCAAAAAAGATATTCCACTTATTGTGACAGAGAAAAAAGATGAGATTCCTCAACTAAAAAATATACTTGATTTGATAGATGGATTTCTTTTAAAAGATCTTATATCCCAAATTTATAGAAAAGATAAAGATTGTATAGAGATGATCTTAATAGATGGTACAATTATAAAAACTAATGAAAAAGTAGAGAAAGAAAAATATAAAGTTGTAGAAACACTATATTCTGAATTAATAAAAACTAAGAAGGTAGAATATATAGACTTGAGATTTAACGATTTCATAGTAAAAAGTGTAGGTGAAAAAAGCGGTGATAAATAAGAAAGATAGTATAGTAAAAACAGCATTAGACATTGGAAATATGAAGATAAAAGCTGTCATTGGAGAACTATCTAGTGATGGATCGCAATTAAAAGTCTTAGGCTATGCAGAAGTTCCAAGTAGAGGAATGAAAAAATCTGTTATAGAAAATCCTGAAGAACTTAGTCAGTGTGTAGCATATGCTTTAGGGCAATTGAGAGATCAAACTGGAGAAAATATAGAAAAAGTAGCTATAGGAATTAGTGGTGAAGCTATAAAATCTAGAACTACAAATATGAAATATCAGTTTGAAGAGAAAGAGATAACTGAAAAAGAGGTAGAAACTCTTTTTAGAATGTCAGCTCATGAGCTACTTAGTGGAAAAGAGAGAATTTTAAAGAAAGAGATATATAACATAAGAGTAAATAACTCTGGAATTATAAAAAATCCAATAGGAACTGTTGGAAAAGAGATACAAGGGGATGTTCATCTAATCTATATAGATGAAGCAGAAGTAGAAAAACTTGTAGAGGTTGTAAATAGAGCTGGAGTAGAAGTTGAACATATGCTTTTAAATGCTTATGCCTCAGCTAAAGCAGTTTTAGATGATGAAGATAGAAGAATGGGAGTTGCTCTTATTGATATAGGTGAGGGGTCAACAGATATAATTCTATTTAAAAATGATAAGTTAATCTATACAAAATCTCTTCCTCTTGGTGGAATGCACTATGTAAATGATATAAGTTATCTATTCCAAATATCAAAACAGGAAGCTTTTGAAATACTTTCAAAATTAAGAGATAAAGAGATCCATGATGCTCATATCTATTGCGGAACTAATAAAAAGGTAGCTGTAGATGATATAAAAAATATAATTGATGCAAGAACAGGGGATATAATTAATTTTATAGCTCAAACAATAGAAGAATCTGGATTTAATGGATATTTAGGAAAAGGTTTAGTTTTAACAGGAGGAGCAGTTGTAATTGATGGTCTCCTTGATAAAATAAATAAAAAAACAGGTTATGTAGTAAGAAAAGTTCTTCCAACTGCTTTTAGAGGTTTAGAAGATGTAGATTCTAGTCAAGCTACTGTAATTGGTATATTTACAGAAGTAATGGAAGATGAGTATAATAAGGTACAGGCAAAACTAAATTCACCAGAACCAGAAATTCAAGAGAAAAAAGAAGAGGACATTGAGGAGAGTTTAGAAAATCTAGAAAAAATTCTAGAAGAAGCTCAGGAAAAAGAAAAGCCTGAGAAGAAAAATGGAGTAATGAAGGGTATCAAAAGTTGGTTTTCTAATTTTATTTAATATTAAAGTAAAAAAGTAAGGGGGCGTTTTATGTTGATAGATCAAGAGCTAGTAAAGATAAAGGTATTAGGAGCAGGAGGAGCAGGAGGAAATGCAATAAATGATATGATCTCTTCTGG
The DNA here is from genome assembly GCA_021531615.1 of Fusobacterium varium. Classification (NCBI taxonomy): domain Bacteria; kingdom Fusobacteriati; phylum Fusobacteriota; class Fusobacteriia; order Fusobacteriales; family Fusobacteriaceae; genus Fusobacterium; species Fusobacterium varium. The sequence continues at coordinate 10,966 of JADYUE010000057.1, forward strand.
TGTAGGAGGAGTAGAATATATAGCAGCAAATACTGATGCTCAAGACCTTAATAAATCTTTAGCAGATGTTAGAATTCAACTTGGAGAAAAATTAACAAGAGGATTAGGAGCAGGAGCAGATCCTGAAATAGGAAGACAAGCAGCTGAAGAAGATGTAGAAAAAATTAAAAATCTTTTAGAAGAAACAGATATGCTATTTATAACAGCAGGAATGGGTGGAGGAACTGGAACAGGAGCTGCACCAGTAATAGCTAAAGTAGCTAAAGAATTAGGTGTTTTAACTGTAGCAGTTGTAACAAGACCTTTCTCTTTTGAAGGAAGAAAAAGAAAAAATAATGCAGATGTTGGAATAGAAAATTTAAAGAAAGCAGTAGATGCTCTTGTTATAATACCAAATGACAAGTTATTTGAATTACCAGATAAAACTATAACTCTTCAAAATGCTTTTAAAGAAGCAAATAATATCTTAAAAATAGGTATTAGAGGGGTTGCTGATCTAATGATAGGAAATGGGCTTATCAACCTTGACTTTGCAGATATTAAAGCAACTATGTTAAATTCAGGAGTTGCCGTATTAGGATTTGGAGAAGGAGAAGGAGAAAATAGAGCAGTTAAGGCTACTGAAAAAGCATTATTATCTCCATTACTAGAAAAATCTATTCTTGGAGCAAGTAAAATACTTATTAATATTACTGGATCACCAGATATTACTCTAATGGAAGCTCAAACTATCTCTGATATGATTAGAGATGCAGCTGGAAAAACTGCTGATGATGTAATGTTTGGACTTGTAATTGATCCTGAAATAGGAGATAGAGTTCAAGTTACTATAATAGCTAATAACTTTGTTAATGAGCAAGAAAAAAGTGAACCATTTATCAGTGTAGATTCAAAGAAACCTGAAACAGTGACTACAGCTACTATAGATGATAGTAAAAGATCAGAACTTGATCTTCCACCTTGGATAAGAAGCTCAAAAAAATAAAATAACTACTTGAAAAAACATAAAAAAAATGTTATATTATGTTGTTGCCCTGCTCAAAATCTTTTGTGTTTTGGGCTAAAACCATAGGGAGGAGGTAAAATAATGAAAAAATACGAAATCATGTACATTATCAACCCAACAATTTTAGAAGAAGGTAGAGATGCAGTAGTTGAAAAAGTAAACGGAATTTTAACTGCAGCTGGAGCTACAGTAACTAAAAGTGAAAAATGGGGAGAAAGAAAATTAGCTTATCCTATTGATAAGAAAAAAACTGGATTCTATGTATTAGCAAATTTCGAAATCGAAGGAACTCAAATCGCTGGTGTTGAAGCTAAATTAAACATCGCTGAAGAATTACTAAGATATATCGTTGTTAAACAAGACTAATTATAAGAATTTAGGATAAATCAAAGGAGGTTAATTGAAATGGCAGAATTCAGAAGAAGAAGAGCTAAATTAAGAGTTAAAGCTGAAGAAATTGATTATAAAAATGTAGACCTTTTAAAAAGATTTGTATCTGATAAAGGAAAAATCAATCCTTCAAGAGTAACAGGAGCTAACGCTAAGTTACAAAGAAGAATAGCTAAAGCTATCAAAAGAGCTAGAAACATCGCTTTAATTCCTTACACAAGAATTGAAAAATAGTTTCTTATAGGCTAGAACTTATGTTCTAGCCTTTTTTCTTTTCTAAAAGCATTTATAATAATCTAAACTATAATTTATCATTCTAATTTACGTTTACAAAACTTATATTTTTTAACATCAATTTGACTCC